>JABJBS010000038.1 GCA_018668695.1 Deltaproteobacteria bacterium | reverse complement strand
GGTGAGGAGCTTGTCTTCAAGAACACCGGTCTTATTTTTGGTCATGATGTCTACGCGGCGGTAACGCTCAACGCGGAAGCGTGTCTCTTTAACTTCTGCCTTCACTTTGGCAACGTACTTTTTATTTTCGGTGAGCTTGGTTTCTAGATAATCTTTTCGCTCTTCGAGTTTCTTAATATTATCAAGTTGCTCTTGGGTGAGCTCTTCGGCGGTAGGAACTGGCGCAGCTTTCACCTCTGGCTTTGCCGCAGCAACTTCAGCAACTGGAGCTTTTTGACCAGCTTCTTGGAATGCAGGCGTAGCGCCCATACCTTTTTTAAATTTTTCGAGTTCTGATTTGTGGCTGTTGCGAAGGGTTTTGACTTCTTCTTGAGCGGCATGTGTTTTCTTGCGCTGCGCACCCATGTCTTTTTTGAGCTGACCTACTTGGCTTGTTTTTTCGGCTAAGTCTTTTTCGAGTTTCTTTTCACGGCTGCTCAATGTTTTTACTGAATCTTTGCTCTGGCTTAGAGCGCCGCTGACTTCAGCGAGCTGCTCGTCGAGTTTTTTGGAGCGTGACAAAAGAGCAACCGTTGCGAGCGCAAATACAGCGGCAAGAATGCCAAGGCCCATGGCGCTTGGAGAGTTGGCGTTTTCTGCGGTTTGCGCAAGAACGCTTCCAGCGATAGATGAAACTAACGTGAACATGATAAAACCTTTAAGTTTTGGCCCGCTTCAATGCGGGGTTTTAGTTGGTTGACCCTTCTGCCCACACTTCTTTAGGGTGTCAAGCAGAGCAAAATTCGAGAATCTGGGGCCCAGAGGCTCTGCGAGTTCGTTGACCTTTGGTACCTTTTCAGGATGCAATGACCCTATGAGTGACAAGTCCACCTCTGATGAGCACCCGGCGGAAGAAAATGACGGCGAACATACCGTTATTGATTCGGAATGGGGCGATAAGTTTAAGGAGCTTGAAGAAAAATATGGTAAAGATGACAGTGAGATAGGCGATCCCAAGGGTGAGGCAGTCACCCAAGAAGTGCGCACCAAGCCCCTGCCCAACGTGTTCTTAACCGATGACTCGAATGCAAAGACCTCTTTAGACTACAAGGTAGATTCTGACGAAGCACCTACTTTGGACCCAGCGCAGGGGCCTTTTTTACCTCAAGAGCCATCTACGATGGCCGATCGTCCACTCTCCAAGAATACCCTAACTCCGGTTTCTCAGCCGAGCCAAACCAAGACCAACCTTGCCGCGCCTGATTTTGACGCTTCAACCTCGGATGATTTGGTGGGGCCGGGCTTTTCAGGGTCCCCCTCTGACTCTTTTTCCGACGCCGACCTGGGTGACGATTGGGGGGTAACCGGACATGCACAAACCGGGGCATGGGGCGTTGATGAAACCGCATTCTTACAAGTAGATCCAACCAGTGACACTCAGCAGGGCATCGACGATATCGAGCCGCCAGAGTCCCAAGCTGATCCATTCGCGCAGGTGATGGGCCGATTGGTCTGTACCGATCCAGGGCTTGAAGAGCAAAGTGTCGAACTGGTGCTTGGGGAGGCGTCTGTCGGCCGTTCGTCTGAATGCGATTTTACTTTAGATGAGCCATCGGTTTCGCGTTTACACGCTACCATCGTCGCGGAAGTTGACCGCGTTCGAGTTTTAGATGCAGGCTCCAACAATGGTACCTTTGTTAACGGTCGCAGAGTCGACGAGGTTGTTCTCAAGAGCCGCGATGAAATCTCGTTTGGTACAGTAAATACCCGTTTTCTTGCGGGCGAGGATGAGATGCTCGCCCAAACCGATGAGGCGAAGGTTGCCGCGCCGGCCGCGACCCCACCGGCTGACCGTATTTGGAAAACAATACAGAGTAACCCCTATGGGATACCTGTCGTTATCAGCGGTGTTCTAATTTTCGTAACGGCTTTGGTGGCTTTGGGACTGGTGGCCAGCCGCGACTCCGAAGAGGTGTCGGATGTGAAGCCCGATAAGGTCTTTCAGTACTTCTTAGATGGAGTGGAAGCCTTTAAGGCACGTAAGTGGGATCTTGCCGAAGAACAATTCAAAATATTGAAGGGTTTGGATTCATCCCATACCGAAACACTCGAGTACTTGGATGCGGTTGGTGAGGAAAGACGCGCTGAGAATAACATGGAGCTGGCCCGTACGGTTCGCAAGCAAGGTCATCTAAGGGCGGCGAAAGAGTACGCGCAGGGAGCTACCGGATCGATTTATCAGCAAGATGTTGCCAAAGAACTGATCGCGAGCATTGAACTGGAAGTCGATGCGAGGCTGGCTCGTGCCAGGGTTTCTTTAGAGGCTGGGCAGTTTGGGGAATCCACGAAGCTCTTAGAAGAACTCGACCAGCAGTATCCAGAAAGATCCGATGTTCGGGCCCTTCTGGCATTTGTCCGGGGCATAAAAGTAGAGCAAGGCGAGTCCCAGACAGCTCGGGGCCAATTGCCTTCTGCGGCAACCGCGCAGCTTGAACCTGCGCCGGAAGAGGACGTGGTGCCGACCGTTCATGGGCGTGCACAAGAGTTGTTTTTACAAGGAAAACTCGACGAGGCCCTGGAATTATTGGAGCAAGAGGGCACCGAGCTAGATGCTCATATGCTGGCAGCGCAGATTCACAAATTTCAGAGTTTACGGAAGGTGGCCCACGCTGAACATCGGGCAAAACGCTCAATATCCGCCCTCAAGGCATTGGATTCATTAATTTTTATCGAGAGACAGATTGTTTCTGAACCCTCTGTCTTTCGCCCAGATATTGATAAGAAAAGAGCCGATATGCACTACCTCGGCGGTGTTGAAGCCTTAGCGCATAAGAGGTTTGCTGTGGCAGCCCGCCGTTTTAAGCGGGCCTTGGGAGCGGTAGCGACCTATGAGAAAGCCACGCGCCAGCTTGCGAATATGGTGGATAGGGCCTCAGAGCTTGCCGGCCAAGCCCAGTCTGTTCAGGCGGAAAACCCCAGTAAAGCCCGTAAGATTTGGGGGGACGTGTTGGCTATGACGCCTGATGAACACCCACTGCATCGCCAAGCTGTCAGCGCCCTTAAAAAACAATAATTTTGCTAACGCATCGCGTTGCCTACTCAAATTTTCCATGATAGCGGCCGGTCATGACTGAATCGGCGATGTATCTTATGGGAGCTTACTCGGCTCTGCTATTCCTGCTTTCTATTTTTGCGCTCCAACGGCTTCTGCTGGCGGTGAGCGCATGGCGTTGGATGCGGAATTTACCTCCAGCGAAGCTTCTGGAGAATCCAGACCAGCGGGTTTTGGTTCAGGTTCCACTCTATAACGAACCTGAGGTTGCCGAGCGCGTGATCAAAGCGGTTTGTGAGCTGGATTATCCGCGGGACTTGTTAAGCATCCAGATTCTTGATGACTCGAATGATGAAACTGTTGGTATCGTCGCCCGAGCGGTAGCTCGGTTTCAGGCCCGCGGAATCAATGTTGAACAGGTTCAGCGACCCACACGAGAAGGCTTCAAAGCAGGGGCTTTGGCCTATGGTATGACTTTGGATGATGCTCCGCTGATCGCGATTTTCGACGCTGACTTTATTCCGCAGGCATCATTTCTACGGCATTTGGTCGGTGATTTTAAAAACGAGAAAGTTGGTGCGGTCCAGGCACGATGGGGCCATTTGAACCGTGACGACTCGATATTGACCCGCGCCCAAGGCTTTTTATTGGACGGGCATTTCTTGAATGAACATGCGGGACGCTTTGCCCGAGGCTGTTTCTTTAACTTCAACGGGACTGCCGGTATTTGGCGAAGAGCTTGTATCGAAGATGCGGGCGGGTGGTCTGGGCGAACAATTACTGAAGATTTAGACTTGTCTTACCGTGCGCAGCTCAAGTCTTGGCGTTTGGTCTTTAGGCCCAATGTTGTAGTACCGGCTGAATTACCCGACCACGGTCAGGCATTTAAGGTTCAGCAGCATCGCTGGGCGAAGGGTTCGATCGAAACGGCCCGGCTGCTTTTGGGCCCAATTTGGAAAACACCCGGATTAAGATTCTTGGAGCGTTTAGAGGCAAGTTTCCATCTATTGGGCAATTTTGCCTACCCATTGGTGATCGTTTTGGGGCTTTTGATGCCTTGGGTTATGGTTGTGCGGTTTTCCTCCGAGCCCGGAGTGATGCACTTGGTTGATAGCCTGCTCTTTTTATCGAGTACGGGGCTATTTATCGTGACTTATTGGGGTGCTGGCCGCCGTGCGGGGCTCAGCTTGGGCTCGATGCTTTGGGTGCCTTCAGCTCTTGCGATGGGCGTCGGACTGGCTTTCAACAACACGCGAGCCCTAATTGAAGCGCTTTCTGGCCATCGGACGGCCTTTATTCGCACCCCAAAGCAGGGGGCCGCAACTCAAATGAGCCTGGGAAGGCTGTCGAGCGTATCTTTTGGGCAATCGGTCCTCGAAATTATTTTTGGACTCTACTTGCTTACCGGCCTTTGGCCCGCCATTGAGTATGGGAGATACCTAGCTTTACCTTTAATTGCTCTATTTGGTGGGGGATTTTTGATCTTGGGGCTAGGCTCGCTATACACTGGTCTAAGACCTGTAACCGTGCGCCTGGAATCAGATAAGCTGGAGGGCGCTCGTTTATCCTAAGAGGATTTAACCGAGCTATGTTAAAGCATCGTCTCTTTTCTGTGGTGGTGAGCACACTGGCATTCTTGCTCTTGGCAGGAGTCATTGCCCAGGGATTAGCGGTTTTTGAGACCCGAATTACCGATACCCATGATGCCAGTTTACAATTGGCCCGCGACTCAATCGAAGCTTCCATTGAAGACTCTGCCCGCGAAGCAGAGGGACTCGCCAACCATTTCTCAGATGATGTGGACATGGCGGAGGCCTTTGTTGAATTTGAGCGCGTGACTCAAAAAGGCCAAGGAGCCCGCAATAAAGGAAAGCTCGACGACGCTCGTGCTCAAATTGATGAGTTTATTATTAGCTTCCGCAATGATTACTCAACTGTTAGCGGCGTCTCGTTGATGAATTTCGACGGAATGATCCAAGTTGCTCAGTCCAATTATTACTCGATTACCCAACGTATTAATTTCGAAGAGAATCCGTTTATCAAAGAAGCGATGAAGGGTGAAGCAAGCTTCGCGCTGGTCAGCGCCGATGGTGTTCTGCGGTTTGTTGGGGCGGCACCTGTTTGGGATGCTGATTCTGACGATCCAGTGGCCATTGCATTGGTGGAGCACGTGATTCGTAAAATGCCGGTTTTACCGCAAGGCATGGTCGTTGTGGTTGCTGAAGGTAAGAAGGCAAGTATTGGCAAGCTTCCATCCGGCGTGACATTGCCGACCAGTTCGAACTCACGTTTACCGGTTCGCGTCGGTTCAGGAGACGCCAGCTCCGTCGTGGTTGGCCCCGTCAACAAGTTGCCCATTGATCCGCTTTTTGTGAATAGAGATGCCATCGGTGTGA
This sequence comes from Deltaproteobacteria bacterium, assembly GCA_018668695.1. Taxonomy (NCBI): domain Bacteria; kingdom Pseudomonadati; phylum Myxococcota; class Myxococcia; species Deltaproteobacteria bacterium. The sequence continues at coordinate 7,817 of JABJBS010000038.1, read as the reverse complement.
TGGCCGTTAGCTTTGTCTTACCTGGTCAGACTGGTTTAACGGGCTGGGTGTTTTCTGACTCCAGCTTAATTTTCGGTCAACTTGGCGGAGCCCAGATAACACTCATTGGTATCGCTGGGATTCTTTGGCTCTTGCACATCGTCATGTTCTTGTTTGGCGGCGGCGAACTTAAACAGGGTATCGAAGAACTCTCTGATTATATTGCGAGTTCTTTACAGGGAGTGCCCGTTGCCAAACGTCCTGATCCCGATAGCATGCCAGCAGAGCTAGACCGCCTTACTGTTTTAGTCGGTCGTCTCGCGGACCGTCCTTCATCTGCGGCACAAGAGACATCCGTTGATCGAGCGCCCGATTTCACATCTTTGCTCATCGGTGGTGACAACCCATCGGCACCTGACTTTGCAAGCTTAGAGCTCGAAGGTCTCCTCGAGAATCGCACTGTGCAGCTGGACAACCTGGCTTTTGCACCCATGGAGATTCAAGGCCAGGCGCAGCGGGCAACCATTCCAGTGGTCAATGTGGTTGGTGCGACGCCTTCACGTGCACCGGCTACGCCAGAAGTTCCAGATGGTTCAATCACCCGGCCGTTTATCGAGCAGGAAGCGCAAACGGTTGTTGCACCGAAGGCGCCACCGCACCCACCGGCGGCAGCTGTAGAAGTGCCGGGCCCGTTGGCACTTGATGGTCTTTCGTCTTCTCCAGCATACGACACCATTTCGGGCTTCTTAGCACAGGTTCCCGAGGTACCGAATGCGAACTCAGTTGACGATGACCCATTTGTCTCCTCTCCAGACGATTGGAGTGACGTCACTTTGGAACCACTTCCTGATTTTGAGAATCAAGAAGAGGCGACCATTGTGGACCAACAAGACACAAGCATCGATGAACAGATTCAACACCTTACGGCGGCCAAAGATGGTGGTGCAACGAGTGTGATGCGGGTGAGTCCAGAGTTGATGGAGAAGATGCGCGCGCGGGATCCAGAGCTTGCAAATGAGCCAGTTGATCAAACTATGCAAATGCAGGTGATAGAGCCTGAGCCCCTTGATAGTTCGTCAGATCTTAAAGTTCAGTCGCTTAACGCTCTCATGACCGGCACAGCTACTAAGCCAGCGCCGGTGCCGCCTCCGTCTATGCAAGATGGTCCAGTGAAGCCGCTTTCAGACGAAGAGCGTTCGCGCTTGGTCTTCGATAACTTTGTGGCGATGCGAAAGAAATGCGGCGAGGATGAAAATGTCTCTTTTAATAAGTTTAAAGGGCGTTTGGATAAAAGCCGACAAATGGTGATTGAAAAGCACCAATGCAAAGATGTCTCTTTCCGAGTCTATGAGAAGAATGGTCGTGCAGCGCTTAAGGCGACACCGATTCATTGAGTTTCGTCTAATTCCCAAAATTTAGAGAACACTCACGTGGGGTGATGCTAAGGGTCGGGGCTCTGCTCGCTGGATTGCGTCTCTTCGGTTTGGGCCTGTGATGACTTTGCATTTTCTTTGATGACGACTCCGGCAAATGTCCAAACAACGCCTATGGCCATCGTGAAGATTGCAATGGAGGCAATGCGCCCAAACGTCTTGTAACCGTAGTAGATCGCCAGCCGGCGTAGGAAAACCAAGGCCAAGAGGAAAATCCCCGCGCCTGCCATCGTATCCGGAGTAATGCCCGGGGGAAGCTTACTGGCGTATTCGCTGCCGTTATCGAGTACTTGTGTTTCAGAGGCGTTGTAGTCTTCTCGAGACGGTTGAGCTTGTCGAAGCAGCTCAGCCTCCTCCTTGCTGACCAGCACGGCCTGAGCGCGATCCTGGAGGCTCGGAGGGACTTTGTCGAGAGAGTCTACAACATTGTTAATACCTTGGTGATTCTCGTAAACCCAAAATGTAGTGGCTGTAGGCTGCGGCATGTGCTTGGGGTCCCTCTCTTATTGCTCAGACTTTGTACCTGGATTTCGTCTCTTCGGCCAGCTTACTGGCAACACTGGCCAGAGGCGGCTACACTCATAACAGATTGCTAAACAAGAGATGGGTATGGAGCAATTTCCACAACGCTTTGGTAAATACATCCTTTTGGACCGGATTGCTTCAGGCGGTATGGCAGAGGTTTTTCGAGCGAAAGTCATGGGAGCCGAAAATTTCCATCGTCTGGTCGCGATAAAATGTATTTTACCTCACCTCGTTGAAGACGATGAATTTTGCAGGATGTTTGTGGATGAGGCCAAACTGGCTTCCAACTTAAGTCACGCTAATATCAGTCAGATTTATGAACTGGGTAATCATGGCGGCCGGCTCTACATCGTCATGGAATTAATCGCCGGCTTTAATTTACGTGAACTCACAAAGCGGGTTCGTAAACTTAACCTCCGATTGCCAGACTCTTTGGTCGCTTACATTATCTCAAAAGCAGCTGAAGGTTTAGATTATGCCCATGAGATGAAAAATTTAGATGGGTCAGCTATCAATCTTGTCCACCGCGATGTTAGCCCACAAAATATCTTACTCAGTTTTGATGGGGCCGTGAAGCTCGTTGATTTTGGTATCGCGAAGGCTGAGCAGCGGCTTACTGAGACACAGTCAGGGGTTTTAAAGGGTAAGTTCTCTTATATGGCCCCGGAGCAGGTTAGAGGTCACGGTGTTGATAAGCGGTCGGATATCTTTGCTCTGGGTTGTGTGCTCTGGGAACTGCTCGCTGGTAAAAAGGCATTTCAAGGTGAGACAGATCTTGAGATCTTGGAAAAGGTGCGCAATCCAAAATTAAGACCCATTCATCAGGTCGACTCACAAATTTCGGAAGTGTTTTCTCCGATAGTTGAAAAGGCGATGGCAACGAATCCAGCCGAACGTTACCAACGTGCCCATGAGCTTGCAGAAGCACTGCAACCGCTCATGATCGACCAAAAGGTGATTGTAGGCTCCCGGGTGGCAGCTGAGTTTATGCAGCATCTTTACCAGGAAGAGATTGAAAACCTAAAAAGTCGATACCAAGTATACAGCGCCTTGCAGCCAGAAGATTGCGATCTACCGGAGCCGTCTGTCGGTGGGAATGACCATACTAAAGTATTTGCATCTTTCTTCGAAGAAGCGGGTCAAGAGGCAGCACTTCGCAAACCATTTCAAGTTGGCGATGCTTCTAGAAAAAGCGCTCTGCCTCCTTTGCATCAATCCATGAAATCGGCGAAGCCGGTGGTTCGCCAAACCACTGGCTCGAGTCAGATAAAAATTGAGCCAACAGATTCCGGGAGTATCTCACTTGCTGACATTCCGTCGGTGGGTGGAGGACCAACGGTATTGCTGCGCGTTTTGATTGCGGCGATTGTCGTTCTAACGCTTAGTATTGCGGTCATTCACAATTATACCGAGCTCAAGACTTGGATTCAGGAATCAGAACTGATGCGCGAGGCCAGTCCTCGTGGAGGGGATACTGCTGAACTACTGGGTTACGTAGAAATTCATGCCGGAGAGGCCGAGCAGGTTGAGGTATACATCAACGGGGACTTAGGTGGCTTAGCTCCCTTAAAGGCCTATGCTGTACCACTGGGAACAGTAAGTCTACGCCTTGTCGAAAAGACGCCTTCGGGCCCGGGCCGAGTTGAGGAGGTCGATGTCTTGGTGAGTGACCGGCATACGCAAGACTCGCCGCTGCGCCTGACCATACCGTTAGACTAAATTCTTAAAATGAGACTTTGTTGAAAGCAAAAAAAAAGCCGACCCTAAGGCCGGCTTTTCCCATGTTGCATAATGCAACAAGCGATATCGCTTATAGACGCTCTTTGAGTGCCTTAGCTGGACGGAAGCCAACGCTCTTAGATGCTTTGATCTTGATGACTTCACCAGTCTGTGGGTTACGACCTTTACGTGCTTTGCGAGTACGTACTACGAATGTACCGAAACCTGGGTATGTGAAACGCTTTTCCTTCTTAATAGCTACTGCCATTGTGTCGAAGAGGTTGTCTACGAGTTCGCCAACAGCCTTTTTGGTCATGTCTGCGTCAGTTTTACCGTGAAGTTTCTCGATCAGTTCAGCTTTAGTCATTTCTTTCTCCCTGAAAGTCGGACCCCCCTGGCCCGGTAGGTAGTGATTGCCCGATGTGGCGCAATCATTTGTTGGACGATTTTTATGCGTGGCAGGAACGTTGGGTCAATAAGCATAAGCAGTGCTAGAAGTCTCTGAGAGCCCCATTACTTGCGGGTTTGCGGAACTTGTGAGAAATTGAAATTCCAAAAGCTCTTAACTTTCCATGACTTACAACACAAAGCATGTATTGTATGGCAACAGATGGCATACGTTCTTTTTGATGTTTTTTTTTACGATGATGTGTTTTTTTGAAGACTTAAGTATCTATTCAGCCCTGAAAATAGCGGTCTAGCGCAATAACGGACACATTTTCGCCTGCTTGAATCGTACCTTCTCCAATCGGTATTTTGATCAGAGCATTGATATCGAGCATTGAACTGAGTTGCCCAGATCCCTGCAGGGAAAGGGCTTCTACTAGGTATTGGCTCTTATGTTCAACGAGGCGAGCTCTTAAGAATTGCTCGCGGCTGCCGTTTTTTAGAGCGGGACTTTGTAGTTTGGCGCTCACGATCAAGGGCCGTTTGGTTGAGCGGCCCGCCATGGTGAGAAGAGCGGGCCTGGCAAAGAGTTCAAAGCATACGAAGGCGCTTGCTGGGTTACCCGGAAGACCAATGATGGGCGTTCTGTCAATGGAGCCGAAAGCAAGGGGCTTGCCTGGCTTAATCGCCACTTTCCAAAACTCGATGTCTCCTTCTTGCTCAATGGCTGAGAGAACATAGTCAAAGTCTCCCACGGACGCACCCCCAATTGTCAAAATGAGATCCGTGTGCGCTGAAGCTTTGAGAAGAGCCTTGGCCAAGGCGTCTTGGTCGTCCGGTACAATGGGGAAGAGCGTGGGCTCCATGCCCAGAGCTTTGCACATACTTTGGATCATGATGCCATTTGAATTCGCGATCTGCCCAGGCCCGGGTTGGGTACCGGCTTCAACCAGTTCGTCGCCCGTTGGGATGATGCCAACTCTGGGCCGCCTCACAACTTTTGCGTGCGTATGCCCTTGTGCAACAAACATTGCGATGTCGCCTGGGCCGAGAATATGACGCTTGGGTAAAAGCAATTGTCCCGATTTGACATCCTCGCCTGCGTAACGAACATGGTCGCCAGGCTTTGCCACTTTATGAATCCCGACACTCTTTTCATTTGCGCGGGTATTTTCTTGAATAACCACAGCATCGGCATCGGCGGGCATCGGAGCTCCCGTGAAGATACGCATTGCGGAGTGTGCTGAAAGTGTTTGTTCTGCGGGGTGTCCGGCAGCAACCATACCTTGAATCGGTAGGACGCAGGCACAGGTCTCAGTGGCGCCGATGGTGTCTGCGGCGCGCACGGCGTAGCCATCCATTGCAGAGTTATCAAATGGCGGCAGTGTTTGAGTCGCTTTAAGGGCGCAAGAAAGAGACATGCCCACGACATCTGCGAGGGGTAGCGATGCTTCTTGAAGAGGTGCGATGCTATCCGTGATACGCGCGACCGCTTCTGCGAGTGGAATCAATGCCATCTGTTTAGCTCCCGTATTTTTCAACAACTGCTTCTGCTTCTTTAACGAAGTCTTCTCGGTAGTGGCGTTCGAATTCCTGCCAAGTACATAATGACGTTGAATCAAAAATATGATCCAAAAAGACCTTGCCGTGTAGGTGGTCCACTTCATGTTGATAAGTGCCTGCGGTAATACCTCGAACAATTTTTTGATGAAGGGTGCCTTCGCGGTCGATGTAGTCCATCTGAATCTCGGCCTTACGCCTCACTCGGCCGCGGATATTGGGAACACTTAAGCAGCCTTCGAAATTTTCAAACTGCTCATCTGATAAGACCGTAATAATTGGATTGATCAGAACCTCCAGCGGGATACGAGGTTTGTATGGGTAGCGAGGGTTATTCTCCACCTCGAGGACACAAATTTGAATGGGATTGTATACCTGATTGGCGGCGAGACCTGCTCCATTGGCATCGCGCATGGTTTCGATCATATCGTCTATGAAGTTCTGAATACCGGGACTCTTAATTTCATCAGTTGTCAGAGCTCGAGCAGTTTGCCGTAGGATTGGGTGGCCGATTTGTGCAATTTTTAGTAAAGACATATTCACTCCTCTGAGGATGATATCATAATGAGTTTCATAGCATGAAGTCACGTTTGATACCGGATGGGTCTGGCCGAGATGGCAGGCGCCAGCCCGAGCCAGGCAATCAAGAGGAACTCCTTCTCCGTGCTCAAGCTTTGGAGGGCTTCTCGGTTCAAGATTTAGCCCACCAGCTTGGTTTCAAAGTACCTGAGAACAATGTGCGTTCTAAGGGCTTCGTTGGCCAATTGGTGGAACGAGCCCTGGGGGCCGACCCGAAGGCTGGGGAATTGCCTGATTTTCCTGGCTTAGGAGTCGAACTTAAGACGATTCCTGTACGTGAGGATGGTAGGCCATCGGAATCCACATTCGTCTGCTCTATTCGTATGGAAAGTGCAGATCGTGATGAGTGGGAGACATCAAGACTCTACAAAAGGCTCAAAAAGGTGCTTTTTTTACCGGTTGAGTCCTCGAAAATGGCCCCTCTTGCCGAGCGCCGATTCGGCCCAGCCGCCTTGTGGCAACCCACTGCAAGCGAGTGGCAGATCCTTCATGATGATTGGGAAGATTTAATGGGCGCCATTGGAAGCGGGCGCGGCGGAAATTTGAGTGCCCGGGAGGGTGTGGCTTTACAAGTTCGGCCGAAAGCTTCGGATGCCTCGGTGAGAACCATGGCGCCGGGTGCCGGAGGGCTTCAAATGTCTTTGCCGCTTGGGTTTTATATGCGGGCGCATATTACCCAAAATATCTTAACTTCTGGCCATATTGTTGAGGATTTAGGACGAAAAGGTTGATTTGACGACGTTCTGCTCAGCACTACTAGTGCTTATTTCCCGCTCACCAGATAGAAGACACTTGTTTTATAAGGCGGATTGACCGAATTTCCCTTCAGCGGGCTTGGGTGCAAACTCTCTATCTTAACTCGCTCTGGTCCCAGTCCCTAGGTACGCTGTCGTATCGATATGTTGTAAGAAAGAGAATCAATGGTGTTTTTCTCAAAAAATCGATGGCGTTCCGACTTGCAGATGCGCGCATTGCGCAGCGAACTTGCACTGGTTACTCAATTAAATAGCCAGGGCATGCAAGATTCCGCGCCGGAGCTACAGGCGCCTTTGGGTCGACTTTCTAAGCGAACAACACGAAGTTTTGATGATCTTGGGGAGCTTTTAGCCTTTCGAGCGGATTGTGAAGCTTTTTGGGGAGAGCCAGTTACGGGTCTTGATCTGGGTCGACTCCGGCACGGTGATCTTTTTGCTGTGCATAAAGCCGTAGCGATGGCCAGACTGGGTCGCACCCCCGCCGATGTGACCGAGGGCTATTGTACAGCAAGCGGCTCGGTTGATGGCGTACGCTTGTTCCCGCGAGAAATATTTTGGCAACGCTTCAAGCCCATAGGTCAAGCCAATGGGCGTTTTGTTGTGGTCTCACCGCGTTTCGGCGAAACAGGCCGTGATTATTACGATGCTATTCAAGCCATGAACCATGAGGGCTACGACGTAGTCGTGATGGATCATCAATGGGCTGGGCAAAGTGAAGGTAAGGCTGCAGAAATCGACCGTGGCTACGGTGTCGCCCGAGATGTTGCGGCCATTGCAGCTTGGGCAGCAACGGTGCAGGCACGTGAGTACGGCGATGTTTCCGGTGCAGCAGTTATCCTTGCAGGTAAGGCCCTGGGCGCAAGCGCAGGAGTACTCGGTG
>JABJBS010000037.1 GCA_018668695.1 Deltaproteobacteria bacterium | reverse complement strand
CGGCATGTCCGAAGAATTGGTCACAACCATCGACAAGCGGCTTGAAAACCCCGTAAAAACAGGCACTTTCCTTGAGACGGTTGAAGCATTGGCCGGTGAAACCCTAACTCAAAAGGTTTTTCCAGTTGAACTTTTTGCCAACTGCCTCCTCGCCGCCGACATGAGCGTGGATGCCCTTTACCGCGGTTATATCGGTAAAAATGTTCTTAACTTTTTCCGGCAAGACCATGGCTACCAAGATGGCAGCTACGTCAAAGAGTGGAACGGCCGTGAAGACAACGAACATCTTGTTGATATCCTCACAAGTCTCGACTCGGAAAGCCCCAGCTTCAAAGACGACCTCTACACGGGCCTCAAGACCCGATACAGTACGCTCACCCCAAACGCCTGAATCCCGCCATCAAGTGGCGAAAACACTATAAATCCGTTAAGATCTTAGTATGACAAAGGTTTTCGGAAAATCACTTTGGCGTACCCCAGCAGTTCTACTCCTCTTTCTCGCAGCCGCGTGCGGAGATCCCATGGAAGAGCTGCTTCTGATGGGCGACGAAGGGGTCATCGCAATCAACGGGCCGGACCGCCCCAGGCCGTGTCAGCAAAACCGGCAAAATTGTCTCATCCTCGATGAACTCGACGGGATATCCGTGGACCAAGCGCAAGCCCTCTCCACCTTCAAGGGACAATATATTTCACTCAACGGGCTCACCGAGCTGACTCCTGAGACCGCTACGCTTCTCGCCAAGTGGCCGGGCAGGTTTTTATTACTCAATGGAGTGGTGGAGCTGGACCTACCAACCGCCGAAGCTCTCGGGCAATGGAAGGGTAAAAGTTTATACCTAGATGGCATAAGCGACTTCGGGGCGAAAACACTCGCGGGCCTTGTAAAGTTCAAGGCCAACCATCTGAGCCTTAACGGACTAGAACAACTTAGTAACTCAGTGGCGAAGACCATAGCCAAGTGGCCAGGCAAAAGACTCTCCTTCAATGGCATCGAAAGCATTGGCTCTCGTGCAGCGCGGTATTTGTCGAATTGGGAAGGCAGAGAACTCAACTTTGATGGTATCCCGAAAATCGGCGCGGAGGCCGCAGGTGCGTTAATGACCTGGGAAGGTAAGACGCTTACACTCAAGGGCATTGAAGATTACAGCCCCCATACCATTCAGCTCATAGCCAGTACGCACAACTCTTCGGTTCTTGAACTGACCTCCATCACCAGCCTCACCACAGAATTATGTCTTGCTATCGCAGTTTGGGATCGAGGAAGCGTCTCTTTGCCTAAGCTACGCGTCATTGACCCTAAAATGGCTCGCTGCGTGAGTAAATGGAAAGCCAAGAATCTCTACCTCGACGGCCTGCCTGAACTAGACGCATCATCAGCCCGCGCGCTTATTAAATGGCCTGGCCGTAAGCTCTCATTAAGTGGCCTGCGCTCCCTCCCTCTAGCTTCAGTCCGCGCCCTCGCTCGCTGGAAAGGCAGCCTACTTGCCTTGAACCGCATTAGAGACTGGACGCCTGAAAGCCTTGATATTCTCTCCAAATGGAAAGGCAAGCACCTTGAGCTCGGCGGGCTCACGGAAGTCAGCTACGAACAAGCCGCCCCTCTTGCCGCTTGGCGCGGCAGTGGCATTGAGAATGCTCTCTACCTTGAAGGATTAAAGTCACTTCCTGAACCCATAGCCATGACTTTAGCCTCTTGGAAGGGTTCCGGAGGCAGCTTGAATCTGCACGTCCCGAACCTCAAACCCAAAGAGGCCTCAAAGCTAGCCCGTAAGAATTTTTGGAAAGACTCCAACGTCATTCTCCATGCCAACATTGATACCGCTGCCGCCCCAATGCGAATCGATCTCGACAAGGCTCGCGCCTCTAACCGGCGTTCGAAAAATTCGAAGAATAATATCACTGAAGAAGAGCGCTTTTTTCTAGCACTTGAACGATACCTAGAATCAGAAGACTGATAGAGCTAAAGTATTCTCCAATACGTAAAGGAGCCAGCAATGAAAATTAGCGTCAAATATTGTGGAATGTGAAACTATAAACCTATGGCGGTCGGTCTGGCTGCAGAGCTACTTGAAAGTCTCAATATAGAAATAGAGTTGATCGAAGGTGGCAAGGGTATCTTCGACGTCAAAGCTGACAATCGTTTGGTCTTCTCTAAATACAGCCTAAACCGGTTTCCCTTATTCGGCGAGATCAGCGAAATTCTAAAAGATGAACCCTACTGCATGAAAAATGAATAATAAGAATCGAATCCTCATCCTAGTGCTCAGCCTCGGGTTTACAACGAACCTTCATGCTCAAGAGCCGCTCAACTATCCCGATGGAATCTGGGTAGGAGAATATACCTGTCGTGGTAAAGCTATGCCCATGATGATTGAGTTTGATACGAGCGACAAACCAGCATCTGTTTCTTTCTTACTCAGTCGTAAAAAGCGCGGAGAGCAAGGGGCAAAGTTTCATGCAAAGGTGCAGCAAACCACCAACAAGCAAGGACAAGAAATCCTCGTTTTTAAACCAAGGTATTGGCTCAACAATCCAGGGAATTTCGCCATGCTCAAGCTTCGTGGTAAATACCTAGGGGAGACCATCGAGGGTAACGTAAAGAGAAAAGGCTGCAGAACTTTTAATATTCAAAAACTGCCCTGTAACACTGTTCCCAATGCATGCAGCGAAGATGCCCTGGGGCCACTCTATGCTTTATTGGGTCATGCTAAAGCAGCCAAAAAAACGAAGGAACCCAAACTCCCAACCATCGCCAAACGCCCGAACGAAGCCCGGTCCGCGACGATTGAGCTTCCACCCTTGAGCGACCGCCAATTCAATAGCCTCCTCAAGCAACTCAAGGCCCAGCCTTTCCAAAAAGGTCAGCTGGTTGTTCTCTCCCGCTGGACCAACCAATATAAAATGTCGAGCCAACAAGTTGCGACCGTCTTAAAACTTCAACGCTTTCCCAGTGACCAAATCGAAGTTCTAAAAGTGCTAGCTGGATCTATTTCCGATACTGAGAATATTGCATTGGTCTTAGATGTCATGCGGTTTCGTCAAGAACGGGAAGCGGCTGAAAAAATCATTTTTGAAAGTGGCCGTGGCAAAGGTTTGAAATCTCCTCTGCGTTAACCTCAACGGCAGGTCCGCACCATCGGTTCTGCCAAAGAGTCGAGCACAACCAAAATATTCATGGAGTAGTCTTCACGCTCAAACTGTTCGCGCCAACGGCTACGTGTATCCATCTTGAAAGCCCAGCCGCATCCGCTGTAATGCAGTGCTGTCTCTAGCTGCTCCCCTGGTCGCTCACCCTCTGTATATGCCAGCCTACTCGTCACGGCCCACTGACTGGATATCTGGTAGTCCCACGCAAGCTCGGTGGACCTCATCTCACCATTTTTTTGGTGGATTAAGCTCAAAACCTGTCGACCAAACTCCTGGCTAAGCTCGGCTCGCGCCGCCGCCAATTCCTCATTCACCGGATCCCACTGCATGACCGAGACGATACTCGTATCTCCAATTTGTGCTTGGATAACCGACGCTAAGTCGGATACGCCTCTCTGGCTCATCCCGCTGGACTCCCCAATCAAAGATTCGTGGGTGGAGAAATAAATTGTTTGGGCAATGCCCGCTTTTAAGTACTCACGCTTACCGTCGCCAGAAACAAGGCTTGTGGAAAATCCTAAGCTGGCTTGATTAGCATCACCTATACGGTCACGCCCTGTTAAACGGTTTGACTGAAAGAGTGAATCATAACCAAAGCCCATAACCTGAGAATCATCGTTGGGGAGGTTGTCTTGCTGCACCGAAGGGACAAACACATAATAAATTCTGGGCTCTAGTAACTGCTTGAGCCCTGCACCCCAAGCCTTTTCTAACTTCCATACGTTGTCCCACTCGAGCACTGGGATGCTGCGCTCCATACTCTCCCGAGAATCTCTAAAATCGTAACGTGTATAGTTTAAACGCAGAACCGGGTGGCTTGACCATGAGCCCTCCACCCAGTGTCGACCCATCTTGAATTCCGTATCGTACCGGGTCCCTGATGCATCAGCGTAGTCACGCCCAGAGAAATCCAACCGTTTCATTTCGAGTCGCAGAGTGGCATCAACCTCCACCGCTTCCAGATGCTGAGGAACAAGTAATTCCAGTGATGGTACACGGCCATCATCCGCCTCACCCTGCACCGTCAACTGAAGCAACTCGTTCGATGCGCTGAACTCATTGGAGTCAATCCCAGCCATCGAGCGCCATAGACCAGCGACTACCTTGGGTTGAGTTCCCTCATGAACGAGCGGTAGCTTGTTCAGGGTATCAAAAAAGGCCCAGTCCATCGAAAGCTCTAAGCCAGAGGGCTGACCTAAAAGATCGGCAATCGATGGGGTCGCTTCCTCGAGCACAGCCGTAGGCTGAAGCCCCGAGCTCCAAGCCTGCCCCGGAAGGCATAACCAAGCCCCTAACAATAGGCTCCGTACTTGAAGCCATCGGCGAGGCATCGTCATTGAATCATTCCCGTTTTGGAGGCGTGTAAGCTGTATGCTCTTCTCTCAGGAAAAGGCTCTTCTTGCAAATTTGTGACGTTTCCACATGATTCACCCATGTGCGCATGAGCCTACATGTGGGCCCTTGTATGATGCCAAAATGAGACAAAATATTGGCTGGTACCTTTCCATTTCAAGCTCCCTGCCCTACCTTATGAGTGAACTAACAACCGAGAGATCAGACGTGAAAATTCCCTCATCTTTATTCCTAGTATGCTCGATGACTGTATCTTTGATCGCTTGTGGTGATTCATCCCTTGAGAACGTCGACTCTTCAGGCGCCATGAACGCGGATAATCCTCAAGGCCTAACGGCTGACGAAGCAGGTCAGGGCTTCGAGGCTGTTAATGCAATGCTCAACCGCGGAACGCGCATGAACGGGCAAGCGCTGGCAGGCTTTGATTACGACCGCAGTTTCTCACGTGATTGTGAAGGCGGAGGCACGGCCGATTTCTCTGGCTCGGTTGCAGCGACATGGGAAACCGGGTCAGCAGGCGCAGATTTCTCCTACACGGTAAGTTTCGAAAACTGCAGCGCCTATGGCATCGAGATAGATGGTGAGATGGATTATTCGCGAACGACTGCTATGGCTGACAGTACCCTCGAAACCAGTTTCGCTTGGACCGGTGACCTCAGTTGGTCGGGTCTGGTAACCGGAGACTGCACTATCGATCTTTCGGGCTCAACCACGGCGAGCTTGGTAGACTGGGACTTCGAAGCCACTTCTCAAACCGACGGGACCGTGTGCGGGTACGATGCAACAAATGAAGTGAGTCTAGACTTCTAGACGACCCAAACGCTTACGAAAGAGCCTGCCTCATATTGCCAAGACATCTCATCATCGCCCTCTTAAAAAATACGTGGACAATGAAACCGGCGATAGGGCGGGCTAGCGAGCTGGTCAGCTCAAACCGATAAGTCCACCCCACTCTGGTTCCCTGAGCTTCACTTTCAAACGTCCAGTGTCCTACTGCTGCCGCTATGAGAAAAGAGAACGGGGGAACAAAGCCCTTCTCAATTCGATAACGCTGCTCCTTACCATCTTCATGAATCTCAACGATTTCTTCTAAAACTGAGCCATCACCATTTGAAATCAAACGCTTACTACCTACGGCCACAGGTAGCGGACTTACCAGCTCACATCTTACAACCTTTGGAATCGGACCAAACCCCGTGAAAAATGTTGGAAATTGGTCCAGGTCGCTCATCAATGCAAACGCTGCGTCACGGTCAGAAGGGATAAGAATATCAACATGAGTTTCGACAAATGGAATCTTCCGCATAGATTTAGATTAGCCCACGGTGGGCGCCGAGAAAAGCCTCCCAATCAGCTACGCTCGCCAAGGACATGGCTCAGTACGATCAGCCACATCTTACCTGTGAGCCTCAAAGCACCCAGAAAGACCTCATTTAAGCGTTGCGATATGCCATGTGACTGTGTTTAGAGGGGATTATGTTTGAAGTTTACGCTGTGATTACGCCCGGTCTAGAGACCGTTGCCCAAGAAGAACTCGAGAAATTGGGTATCGCCGAGGCTCAACCTGAAGAAGGCGGCCTCACCTTTGCGGCTTCTTTTGAGAAGCTGTGCCGCCTTAACCTCGAGTCGCGAATCAGCTCACGCTTTATCGTGCGTGTGGGAGCAGCAAAAATCACAACGCTCAAGAGCCTACAAATTTTCGCAAACCCACTTCCTTGGAAAAACTTTATCCGGAAGAACCAACCTCTTCAGGTTCGCGCAACATGTAAAAAGTCCAAGCTTTACCATTCTGGCGCGGTGATAGAACGCTTTCAAAACGCGCTGGAGAGTTCACTGGGAAAAGGCTTAACCTTCGTCAAAGGTGAAGAGATTCCTGCAGATACGCAACGCATCGTTATTCGCGTGAACAACGATATCGTGACCGTCAGCATCGATAGCAGTGGTGAGCACCTTCACAAAAGAGGTTACCGCCAGGCCACCGCCAAAGCACCCTTACGAGAAAATATCGCTGCCGGTTGCTTGGTCTCAATGGGCTATGATGGCACCACACCTTTTATCGATCCCATGACAGGATCTGGCACACTGGCAATCGAAGCGGCCTTGATAGCCAAGAACAGAATCCCCGGGCTTCATAGAGAATTTGGGTTCATGCAGTGGCCGATGTTTCGTCCCAAGCGCTGGCAAGATCTCTTGAGCGAATACCGCTCTAAAGAATCGGAGACCACGCCACCCATTTTCGCATCGGACCGTCATCCAGGAGCCATCGAAGCTGCGATTCAAAACGCTGAAGCAGCCGGCGTCCGCGACTTCATCGACTTCGAGCGGGCCACTCTCAGCGAGCGAGCGAAATCGTTGACTGACATAGAGGGCACATGCTTTCTAAATCCCCCCTATGGGGAGCGAATGGGCAAAAAAGGTAATTTGAATAACCTTTATGCTTCCATCGACAACATGGCCACAGGGCCTTTGTCCACTACAACGGTTGGGCTTATCACCACCAACCAGAAGCTAATGCGCAGCTGCTGCCCAAACTTTGAAATTCTCGGACCGCCGGTATTTCACGGGGGAAAACGGGCATATATCTATCATCACAAAGTAAACGAAGAATAACGCAACGCTTGGTTTTTTCGGTCGATACTTAGAAGGTAACCAGAATAATCCCGGTTGAGACAGGTCGTAGATCCGTCTTCACCCACCCTTCTAAAGCCGAGTTAAACCATGCAAGTAGTATCGCCCCCGACGACTTCTCTCAATCCCCGATGGCTCGACTTAAAAAAACGGGTACACGCTGGCGAATTCTCAAGTGCCCAAAATCACGGTTCAATACGCAACACACTTCCATCGATTGGCCCCATCGATGCCGACACATTTGAGCGTATGGGCCCCATGGTTACAACGAGTGAATCGCCCGCCGAAAACCGACTAAGAGATGTCGTCAATACCGCACTTGAAGCGAGAGATATCTTAGGAACGGCCGATGAACAGGTCATACCTGGGTTTAAAGAGTATCTTT
>JABJBS010000036.1 GCA_018668695.1 Deltaproteobacteria bacterium | reverse complement strand
GCCTAATCCAAAGCTTTATCTCCCGATTGTTTTTTTGTCGATTATATGGGCGGTTTCTATCCATTCAGTCACTGCATTTCTATACAGTGGACTAGGCGGCCGCCCATTTTGGAATACTGCGATACTTGCGCCACGATTCATCGTCTCCGCGTTTGTCAGCGGGCCCGCTTTCATCATTCTCTCTCTTCAGATGGTTCGACGGGTAACCAAGTTCCATGTCGGCGATGGTGCAATTTTAACACTGCTAAATATCCTACGTGTCACCGTTCTCGTGAATCTCTTCCTAGTGGGGTCCGAATTATTTACAGATCTCTATACCGGAGGTTCACACTCAGCCTCCGCTCGCTACCTTTACTTCGGTCTACACGGGAAGAACGCCCTTGTTCCTTGGATATGGACAGCACTCGCTTTTAACACCATTGCCGCCGGCATCTTTATCTTCGCTAGGCCTAGCAGGCACCTGTGGCTAATTGATACAGCCTGTGTCCTTACCCTATCAGGACTTTGGGTAGAAAAGGGTCTTGGCTTAATTGTTCCGGGGTTCGTGCCCTCCACTCTTCACGAAATCGTTGAGTACCTTCCAAATGTAGTCGAATGGAAAATCTCGCTTGGTATCTGGGCGTTCGGACTCATGATTTTCACACTGGGCCTAAAAATTGCCGTAGCAGTCTTCCATGGCGAAATGCATATCGGAAAAGGAGACAAATAATGCCAATCGTTTCATCCGTCATTCATGTTGAAAAAACTAAGATCAGTGCTTTCGTAAATTCCCTACGCCATGACACGAGGGTCACTCTGGGTGACATCGTAAAGAATAAGGTGCCTATCGTCTTTGATTCATCGAGCCCACAAGAAGACAAAAAATTCTGGAAGGATATCGAACAACAACCCATCATCGAGTTTGTTCAATATATCTTTGCCGATTTTTCAGACATACATTCGACCGAAGAAGGTGCGCTATGAGTACAAACCGCCGAACCTTTCTAAAACTTACTGCTATGGCAGCTGCGACCGCCGCTGCTACTGGAAAAAATATTGGAACAGTAGACGCTCAAACCAAGCCTCCAGACGATTCCCAAAATAATGTTAGCTGGAATAAGGCTCCTTGCCGTTTTTGCGGAACAGGCTGCCATGTGCAAGTAGGAACCAAATCCGGAAAAGTTGTAGCTATAGCCGGTGATCAAAAGGCCGATGTAAACAAGGGCCTACTTTGCATGAAAGGTTACCATGTTGGCCTTGCTCTCTATGGCAAAGACCGACTCACCACGCCGCTTTTGAGGAAAAGTGGAAAACTGGTTCCGGTTAGCTGGGACGAGGCCATCGACATCATTGCAGAAAGAGTTGAACTGGGACCCAAGGGATTTGCATTTTACGGAAGCGGTCAATGGACGATTCCAGAGGGTTATGCCGCCCAAAAATTTATGAAAGGCGGTATCTCGTCTAATCATATTGATCCCAATGCGAGACTTTGCATGGCGAGTGCAGTCACGGGTTTTATCGCGACATATGGAGTTGATGAGCCAAACGGTTGTTTTCAAGATTTGGATGAGGCAGACGCAGTCATAACCTGGGGCAATAATCCTGCAGAAATGCACCCTGTTCTTTTTTCGAGAATCGTCGACAGACGTTCGAGGGGTGAGCAGGTTAAGCTTATTGATATTGGCACCCGTCGTACTCGAACGACAGCCCACTCCGATAACCATTTAAGTTTCAAGCCCCAAACCGACCTCGCTATCGCAAACGGAATTCTTCATTTACTTCTCCGCAACAATAGCTGGAATAAAGAATTCGTTAAAAACCATTGTAACTTCAGAGCCCACGACCCCGCCAATCCAACTCTTAAAGGCGAGGCCATTTCATTTGAGCAATGGGCTAAACAACTAGAACCTTACACTCCGCAAAAAGTTGAGGAAATCAGTGGCGTGCCCGCCGACGATATCCACATGCTCGCGAACTTATTTGGTGACCCCAAGCTAAGAATAACCAGTCTTTGGTGCATGGGTCCTAATCAACACACCCGCGGTACAGCTATGAACTGCCTTATTCATGCACTTCACTTATTTTCAGGTCACTTTGGTCGCCCGGGTGACAACCCTACAAGTTTGACAGGGCAACCGTCTGCTTGTGGAACCGCAAGAGAAGTGGGCACACTTGCTCATGCACTTCCCGGTGGACGCCTCGTTAAAAAAGAATCGCACCGCCGTCAAGCTGAAGAAATTTGGAACGTACCTGAAGGTCGAATAGACCCCAAACCAGGCAAACACACCATAGAAATGTTTAAATCTTGGTCAGCTCCCAAGGAGTCCAAAAAAGGTGATATCCATACGATATTTGTTCAAGTCACAAATCCAGGTCAAACTTTGCCAAACCGCCACAAACTCATGGATCCAGGCGTAGCGAATCAGGATAAGTTCCTTATTGTTTCGGACGTATATCCAACAGCTACTACGGAGGTTGCAGATCTTATTCTTCCGGCGTCAATGTGGGTAGAAAAAAATGGGGTTTACGGTAATTCAGAGCGACGTACCCAGCAATGGTTTCGCCAGGTAAAACCACCCGGACAGGCACGAGACGATGCATGGCAAGTCATTGCTTTAGCTCGTCGTCTTTATGACCGTGGATTCCCAGGCATGAAAGATAAAAATGGCGACTTTCTATTTAACGTCAAAAATAAAGACGGAAAGGTTATCCCAGTTTGGAACTGGGAAAATTACTACGACACGAATGTTGATCGTTACCTCTTTGAGGAATACCGGCGTTTTACGACACTTAAGCACAAAAACCTTGCGCCATACGATGAATATGTGAAGGCACGTGGTCTGCGGTGGCCTGTTGTTGAGCAACCCGATGGCACTTGGAGGGAAACCCGTTATCGATTTGCTGAGTTCGATGACCCCTTTGTAACTAAAGGTGCGAAACATCAATTCTATCATTCTACCAGTGGCGACGGGCGAGCTCAAATATGGTTTCACCCCTATGAGGAGCCACCTGAGATGCCTGACAGTACCTATCCATTTTGGCTCTGTACCGGGCGGGTCATTGAGCATTGGCACTCTGGAACTATTACCGGTCGAATCCCTCAACTTCGAAACTCTATGCCACAAGCCTATGTAGAGGTGTGCCATCAAGATGCCCTTGAGCTTGGCGTCCAGAATGGCGAGACTGTTTTGGTTGAATCTCGGCGGGGTAAAATTAGATTACCGGTATGGATAAATGGACGAGGTATTCCCGCTCAGGGAACAGTATTCGTTCCGTTTTTTGATGAACGTTCACCGATTAATGAAGTGACCTTGGACACCTACGACCCATTTAGCAAACAACCGGACTACAAGAAATGTGCGGTTAGAGTTGTTAAGGTGAAACAATGAACACAAAGCCTCTTCGCGTTGGTGCTGCATTCGGGTCGGTCGTTGTAGGGTTATCGTTGGCCGGCTTTTTCCATGCCACTCTGCCCACTCATTACGAGACGACTGGTCCATTGCATCACGTGGAGAAGCCACTCGTCGCTCCAGGCGCACCCCAAGCGCGCACTTACAAACAAATGCGTGATAAACCCAGTGAAGCAATCGGAATCACACGTGCATTGGAAAGACTAGAAGCGGTAGTGCCTCCACGGAGTGAGAGCACAAAAGCAAATACTTCAAAGCATAAGGCATTAGTCGAACGAGCACTCCTGCGTGCATACGACGGTTCACCTCCCGTTATACCTCATCCAGTCTCACAAACGGACGCGAACCAATGCCTAGCATGTCATATTAAAGGTTTGAAATTTGGCGCTCTGCGGGCCCCATCTCTACCACACAAAAAATATGTAAGTTGCACTCAATGCCATGCTCTGGGAGTCCCCAATGCTCCGTGGGGGACCCGCTCAAATGGACTGAAGCCAGACCCTCGAGCCGTGGACAATAGCTTCAATGGTCTCAAGCCTGCAACAGAGGGCCCGAGGTGGTCACAGCAATCGCCGCCTATTGTTGCACACGGTACATTTATGCACGAACAATGTATCAGTTGCCACGGTCCAAACGGTAGAGATGCTTTGCGCTCGAGTCATCCACAACGACAAAGCTGCCTTCAATGTCATGCTACCCAGGCATCCCTGGAGCAGCGGCCCGCTGGAAGAGGTCTGGAGCTTCTGCCATGACTGTGCTCACGCGACGAGAACTTATTACCGGCCTATGGAAGAATAGAGCTAAAGAGTCGGGCGAAATTCAAGCCAGCCCTATTCCACAGGAACCTAAAGAAGATATTGTTTCGCTACTGGCCAAATCACGTAACCGAGCGCCGTGGGAGGCCGAGATATCTGGCGCCGCTTCTCAGACTCACTTAGCAGTCGTAAACTCCGAAAAATGTTTGCAAAACTTGGGAACTGTTTGTTTCAGTTGTATTGAACACTGTGCGGTAGATGGTGCAATTCAACCAACCCAACAAGCTCCGATCATAAATGCGGACCGTTGCACAGGATGCGGTAGCTGCGTATTTGTTTGCCCCGCGCCAAAGCCGGCCCTAAACCTTAGGAAATTGTCATGTCAAACGTGAGCAAGCTACCGGAATTGCATCAAGGGTATATGGACACTCTGAAGCTTACTCAATACCGCGACGATTTAGAAAATCTAACCAAGATTCAAGAAATCATTATAAAACACAAGGCGTTGCAAATGATTAATACCAAGGTTCATAATCTAGACTCATCGTTTGAACTTTTGGTGGGGCGCGCCGTAATCGGGCTTCAAATCCGATATCATTGGAATATGCACAATTGGTGCGACACCCTAGTCTGGCGAAACGAGAGAATTTCATTGATTCGCATTTGCTGTGATCACTAATCTAAGATGAATACCGATTATCTTCGTCCTTTAATGTTACCATTTCAATCAACGCGCATTTAAGTCGTCACTTAAGAGTAACGCAACCTAAGTTACATACCGTTATTGGTAAATATTTTAAGACTCTTCGAACGCCAACTTTGGCACGAGACCTGCTTAAAATTAATGAAATAGCGGAAATAGGGAGGGTGTTTCGTGAGTAACGGTACTACACATTACGAATATATATACATCCCACTCTTCACGCTCTCTTCAAGTTGCGAATCTGGTGAAGCCCTCATGGGAACCGTAACAAATTCTCAACACCGCACCCTCGTAGAAAGCACCGTTTTCATCGACAGCCTAAACCGACGGCCCATTGTGATTTTAGAGTCCCAGCGCCTACCAAATGATATTTTCCTGGTGTCTTCGCCGGCAATGATATCTCACCCCATAACCTGTAACCGAGACGCTAGGCTGACCGCCTTTTACGATTTTATCGCCACGTTAGAAATTACGGCTATTCCTATTGTAGATGGGACTGCTGTGACCGGTCTCTTCACCAGCCGAGGATCCTCTGAGCTACTTCGACGGAAATTAGAGCTTAAAAGCGCATCTGAATAGGAAGTGAATACCATGCTAAAGTGTGAGTACAACCAAATCACCCAAAACCTGGGACCCGACTACGCTCAGAATGTACCGACAACCGGTCATTCCCTGAAAACGATACTCAAATATTTCAATATTGATGTCGCGTACGGTATTGGTGGTGACTACGTTGCCGGACTCATCGAAGTGCTCCACCCCGAGGTTAATATTCTTCCGGGATCAAACGAACTCAATGCCGCATTTGCCGCCTGTGGTCATGCCGAAATCCGAGGAATTGGTTGTTGTATAATGACCTATACAGTCGGGAGCCTCCCCGCAATAAGCGCTGCCGCTCTCGCCATCGCAGAAAATATCCCCGTTATATTTCTATCAGGAGCGCCGGGTGAAAATGAAATTGGTGAAACGTTTCTTCACCACACAGTCGTCAACCACCGAAACCTCTACCCCCGTTACGATGCAGCTCTCAATGCATTCCAAGCCATTGGTGTTCGGGCTGAGCGCCTACAAGGTAAGCGTGGTAACCTCCAGCCGAGTAACGCCTCTATCCAATTTCTTGAGTTAGTTCACTATGCGTGGAAAAACAGTCAGCCGGTTTTTATTGAAATCCCACGTGACCTCATCGCTCAACCCACTCAGCCGCTTACACTTCCCTCTTCGCCAAAGCTATTACAAGCCGAGGTGCCTCTGGTCGCGGGCAACTTAGAGATCATCCCGCAAATTAAGCACAAACTGTTAAAGTCAAAACACCCTTTGATTTTCTTAGGTCAATTCATCAAGCGTGACCGCTCCCTTCGTGAATGCATCCTGAAATTTTCTAAGGAACATAACATTCCCTTTGTAACATCATGGTTAGCCAAAGGATTTTTCGATGAAGACGATGCACTCTGTAAAGGTGCGTACAATGGAATCTTTTCGCCGGAGCATATCCGTTCAATCGAACACGATGTCGATTATATCATCGAGATTGGCACGAGTATTCAGAGGCAAGATATTAACTATGCATTTAACTCTGAGACACAATGGCTGAGTGACTTTGAAAATAAGACACGTTTAACGGGTGCACTCCTTGAGAGCGAGAATCTTCAAACAATGTTTAAAGAACTCTCCAACGGTTCCGAACCAAAAAATTCTCCTTTGACTCAGAACCAAATCAGTGTTTTTTCTTCGAAGACAGAACAAACGCTCTCATATTCAAACATTGCCTCGGCACTAAACCAGACACAAAATCGGCTCGACCGAACGATGGTTTATCTTCCGGAGGTAGGTAACTCATTGTTCGCAAGTTTTGGGTTGAAAAATCGTTTGGGTGAATGCGGCCGAGGTTGGGTAGCTAATCCATGGTACGCTGCAATGGGTACATCCTTAGCCTATGCTCGGGCACTTGGACACATTAATCAATCTGAAAATCTAAAGGACATTCCTGTTGTGCTTACAGGTGATGGTGGGTTTCAATTTCAGATAAACGAACTCGCACACATACAACAAGAAGAGCTCTCAGTTATCGTGATCTATATGAGAAACAACATTTTCAGCTTAGGCAAAGCGGGTGAAAGTAATATCTATAAGTGCATTGACCCTCGCTTTAAACTTGAACTGACGACACAATCTTATGGGGGACGCTACTATTGTGTTGATAGAACAGACGAATTAGTTCGCGTGATTGAGAAGGTGACCGTTGAATTGTCATTTGGCTTGGTTATCATTGAGGTACCCACCTCTACCGATTCATGCGATCAGTCCAATGAGGTTAGGTTAATCAACAACTATATAAGTTCTTGCAACGACTGAGACACCTTGCATCACCAGAGTTCTCGATGAGTTACACTGAGAACAGGGATTTCGAATAATAGACAGCAACCTAATCTGCTCTCGTAACTTCACATGGCATCAGAGATTAGGAAGCAGACCGTACTAAGGATAAATTTATGAGTGTCAATTATGTGGTATCTATCTTATCAGCAACCCTCTTGGGGCTTACCTTCTGCACGGCGTGTGGCAACGACAGTGGCCCACAATTTGATACAGCCTTTGACTTCGAGACTCTCGTTAAGGAAAAGACTTATCGTGGTGCAGGATGGGAATCCGAAACCATTGGACCTCGAGAAGCGTCGAGCATTGTTTCGCCACATGGCCGAGTGCGTGTCTTTTTTAATGATGCGCTTGTAACGAGCCAACAGGCTGGTAACGGTGAATTTCAAGGCACGCCCCATGACGTCGAAAGCATGGCGGTCAAAGAATTCTACGAAGATGACCTGCTAGTTGGACATGCCGTCTACTACAAAGCCGATACTGGGCGAGGACTTGAAAGCTTTGTTTACTATTGTGTGGGTCCTGAAGGTCGATGTCTTCATGACGAGCCAGCAACCACATTTGAATCTCCGGTTTATGGTTCGGCGCATGATACAACTTGCCACGGTTGTCATGGCGGTCTTGTATTTACTCAGTTTGGTCGTTAGTCGTAAGTACCTAATTTTTAAAAGCTCAATGTCTTTTAAAGAGCGGGCGTTTTTATCTCCAAAAGTAAGCCACTATTTCAAACTAGCCATTACTCGGTGGCAGCGTAGATGAATCTGAAGTAGCAAGGAGACCGTACGGAGGCTGGTGAAATCATGTATCAATCCAACATTTCTCGAATTGGAACCATCGGACTCATTGCTCTTTCCTGGGTCACGGCTCTACTGGGATGCTCAGACACAAGTATCTCATTTTCGGACCAGGGTTCTCTTTCACACTCGAGCGGTGAAGGAAGCTTTCGATTTGGTGCAGCCACCGCCGCCGTCCAAATAGAAGATGGCCTTTACCATTCCGACTGGCACCACTGGAGCAAGCCTCAAAGCGAGGGAGGCAAAGGTCAGGGTCACGATTTCGTAGGCGAAGCTGTCATGGGGTACACGAATGCCATCAACGACATTTCGCTCTTAACAGAGCTTGGGCTGGATGCCTACCGATTCAGTGTCGACTGGTCCCGAATTGAGCCTCTACGTGACTCCATCAACGAGGATGGCATGGACCATTACAGCAGCTTTATCGACCAGCTCTTAACCAAAAACATTACCCCTATGGTCACAGTGCATCACTTCTCCAGCCCTATATGGGTCGATAACTTCCTAAACGGCACCTGCACAGATACCGATGTACCCACCGATGAGAATCTATGTGGTTGGGGCCATCCAACAGGAAGCGTCGCTATCATCGAAGAAATTGCCGAGTTTGCGGCCCAACTGGCCCGCAAATTTGGCGACCGAGTAGACGACTGGTGTACACTGAATGAGCCTATCAACTATCTCATCGCCAGCTATGGTGCAGGTCAGTTTCCGCCTGGTAAACAGTACCTGATTAGCGATTTCGACCGCCTGATGACAGTTTACCGAAATTACTTAATGGCTCATGTCGCCATCTATAATGCAATAAAGGCCAACGACACGATCGATGCTGATGGCGATGGCGTAGCAGCATCTGTAGGACTAAGTCTGAACTCCATCGAATGGGTACCCGTATTTGAAAACGCTGCTTCGGACCGTCCGAAAGATATCCGAGCAAGAGACCGAATCTGGTATCTCTACCACCACTTTTATCCAGATTCACTGCTCGAAGGCTCTTTCGATTCAGACTTGGATATGGTCCCAGATGAGATGCACCCTGAATGGACCGGCAAACTCGATTGGTTAGGCATTCAGTACTACTCGAAAAACGGTGTAACCGCCTCCCCTGCCATGTTACCCGGCGTTGACGCTACCTTATGCGTTGGTGAACTTGATATGGGTGCCTGTCTACCCCCCGAAGACGAAACTCACTGGATTCCAACCATGGGTTATGAATACCACGAAGAGGGTCTTTTCAATGTCTTAATGGATATAGGCACCCGATACGAAAACCTTCCTCTCGTACTTACCGAATCAGGCTTAGCGGCCAACGAGGGCGCACGCAGGGCCGAACACATCGTTCGAACCCTCGAGCAAACGGAATTAGCGATGCAAGAAGGCATAGACATACGTGGCTACTACCACTGGTCGTTAATGGATAACTTTGAGTGGAGCGAAGGCTACCTACCACGCTTTGGCTTGTATGAGGTCGACTTGCAAACCTACGAGCGCACAGCGACCCAAGGTGCTACTGTCTACCGCGAGATAACCAACACCCGCTCACTCACGATTCAGACCCGTACAAACTATGGCGGCACAGGGCCCATGACACCAGACATTGAATAACGATGTGACAAAACCGAGGCACTCGCACTTTCTCGACGCAGGGAATTGTGCGGCATCGGTAACAAAATCTTGAAAAGTGTCACCAAAACCGACCAAATAATGGGCTTCAGAGGTTCAACCACTCACCGTGCCTACCCACGATTGTTGCCCCTCGGCTCCACACCAACATTTTAACCCTAAAAAAAATCGAGGCATGATTATTGCTTCGGTATCCAAGTGTAAAATCATCTTGAAACAATAAAAACTCCACTTTTGACAAACGTTCGAGCTGCACAGGTGGGCAACAATTCTAAGCAGAAGGATGCCGAATGGCCAAAACGCAATCTGTCAATCATTGTCCCTACGGTTCTCCTAAAAACCAGACAAACCTAAACACCACCAGCTCAGTTGTTAGAGCTGAATGGCAGAATGCAACCCACACAATTCATTGTGGCCCCGCTGAAACAATTCTAGAAGCCGCTATGAATGCCGGCGTCGAAACACCATTTACGTGCCGCGAGGGTTGCTGTGGTTCATGCATGTTCAAGCTAGAAAAAGGGTCGGTCAAGATGGCACGAAATCGATGCCTATCTGAGGAAGATATTAAGCGCGGCTACTATCTGGCTTGCCAGTCCATTCCAACAAGCTCTGAAATATCACTCAAATGGGACTCCATCGGCTGGGCAAAAGAACTAGACGAGCAAAATTCCTGTAGCCTGGAAAGTCTTCAAGAAGCGAAGCCCATCGACCATGTTAAGATAGACTGGCCGGATATCTTCGGCGTATTCAAATACAAAAATTTCATAAAGTGGATGGCGCACTTCACAAAGCTATTTGAAAGATATGGAGAGGTCTTTTTCTTAAAGGTTCCATTTTTACCCATTCGAATCATATTTTCGCGTCACCCTCGGGACAGTGACCATGTCTTTAAGAGCCGTAACTTCATTAAGAAGACTGATTTTCACAGATTTCACAATACACTGTTTGGCGAGGGCGTTGTGACAATATCCGGCCCTACGTGGCAAGCCCGGCGTAAACTACTTCAAGGTTTCTTTCGTGCCGACACTGCACGAGCTTGCATCGGCATTATCGATTCATATGCAACACAATGGCTAGCCCGTGAGGAATATCACGATTACCGTGACATCTCTGATGTATGCCGTCGCCTGACTCTTGATATTAGCATCGAGGCGTTTCTTAGCCCCGAGTTTATAGAGCATAAGAAACTCATCGCCGAGGCAATGGATGTCTTTTGTGAACCACAAGGCGCTATTGATCTGATGCTCCCAAACTGGGTTCCGACACCTCAATGGCTCAAGCACAAGCGTGCTATGAGACAAATGCACAATGCAATAGACAATGTGCTTCACATCCGAAGAAGCCAGAATTTACATTATGGCGATTACCTGGAAAGTCTGATGGAAGGGTTAAAAGATACAGATAGTCCCGAAAGAGTCGATAAGATATTGCGCGATGAAATGGTGACCCTCCTGGTTGCCGGGCATGAGACAACGGCATCGGGCTTTGTGTGGATGTTTTACGAATTAGCAAAAAGACCCAAGTTACAAGATGAACTCCATCAAGAAATTGTTTCTACTCTCAAATCGAATGATGGCGATATTGAAAAATCCATTGACGAGATGAGCTTGGTAGACCAAGTCGTTCACGAATCACTACGACTGCACCCGCCAATCGCCCTATTTATTCCAAGGGCGAATGAAAACGCAGAAGCCATTGGAGGCGTGGAAGTACCACCACGTACCATAGTGGTAATGATTCCCTATCTCATACAGAGGCACCCCGGTATTTGGGACCGCCCTAATGAATTTGACCCGAGTCGGTTTGCAAATGAAAAGCTAGGAGAAAAACAGAGGCTTGGCTTTGTCCCCTTTGCCAATGGACGTCGAAAATGTGCGGGAGTCTATCTGGCACTCTACGAAATGAAAGTCGTTCTCGCTCGAGTACTAGAGAAATATCGAATCAAAACACCGACAGGTTTTATTGCTACACCCATTTCAGTCAATGGCACATATGCACCAAGAGAAGGAATGCCCATTGAGCTGACTCCAAGAACCCAAGACGATATTCAAAACAATCATTATTAAAATAGGACATTGCGGAGCGATTTAGCCACCGGGAGAAAAACATGAGAATAGTTGTAATGGGCGGCGCTGGCGACGTTGGCAGTCGGACGGTCGAAGACCTCGCATTCGAAACGGGAATTCAGCAGATAACAATCGCTGACTGGAACATACACGGTGCCCAAAAATTGGCTTCAAGACTTCGTAGCCGGGGAGCAACCGCCAATGTCTCAGCTGTACAAGTCGATGCCAATCGACATCAAAGCCTCACCAACTGCATCAAAGGCCATCAGATAGTTGCCAGTGCCTTAGGTCCATTTCATCACTATGAGCTGAAACTCGTAAGAGCGGCCATAGAGGAAAAAGCACACTACACTAGCATTTGTGATGAATGGGAGCCTGCTAAAACTTTATTTGACGACTTTCGTACGTGGGCGCAACGATCCGGTACCATGGTCATAACCGGATTAGGTGCTAGCCCCGGATTGACGAATATGGGTGTAGCTCACCTTGCGAAATCATTTGACCAAATTCGAAAGGTTGATGTTAGCATCTATCAACCGCTGGATGCAGGTGGCGGCGAAGCTGTTTTTGCTCACATGCTCCACATCATGAGCGGAAAAGTCGCTACCTTTCGCGGCGGAAGTGCGCAGATGATTCCCGCTCTTAGTGAGAGTCGAGAGGTTATCTTCCCCAAGTTTGGCACAATCAAACTCTGGAACATGGGCCATGCCGAACCAGTCACGATTCCCCGATTTTTCGATGTAGACGAAGTTAATTTCTTTATGGGCTACGGTGCCGGCGCAAAATCGTTCGTTTGGCCAGCCCAGGCTGGACTCTTTGACAAACCTCTTGCTAAGCGCTGGGCGCTTAAACTCATCGTCGCTTTAGAGCGCGCCAACCGACCTTCGAATCCTGGAATCGGAGCCATCAGAATGGACGTTACTGGCATAAAAGACGGCCAGGAAGAATCCCGTCTTCTATGTGGCACAGGGCAAATGCGTGAAGCTACAGGGCTATCACTCGCCGTCGGAACAGCGATGCTCGCACGGGGAGAAGTTACCGTCTCTAAGGGTGACGTTTATGCGCCAGAGGGCTGCCTAGACCCCGATGCCTTTATAAAAGGTTTAAGCGATAAAGGTATCCAAGCTTTCTACGACGTTGAAATGCGGATGCCAGTTGCTGGCAACTGACTGAATACAGATAAGGAAAGACTGCGTTTATGTAAGTTCGCCCATGACCTTCCCCAGCAAACCCTGCTTTATGATACTTTTATGATTTCGTGCCTAGTTAAGTTTTTTTACTGAAGAATGCCTTGGTTCTTGTGCGTCATTTCAGTCACTTAGATTTGGCGGCGTGACGACGAACACGGAGTCAGAACCCAATTGTAGTAATAAATTTTAGCCAAAGCACTTATTGTCTACCTCGAAAAACAAGGAGTGTGGTCTGGGTCACATCTCATATTGGTACTGACTTGGAACACGCTAGCCATGACCATGACAAGTTCAATGAGGTATGACCCTCAACAATATGCTTTCTAATGTTTTTAGTTAAGTGTCTCCGTGGACTACAATGTTTCATCTTCGACCTACACGTTATAGTCCACAGCAAACAGATGATTCTATTTTGGAGGACTCGTCTATCATGAGGCAATTGTTACGCCTTGGTAATAAATTGTCTCGCACCAACCAATCATTGTTACTGTCCTGTTACACAGATTTTTTTTCGAACCCTGACTTCATTATCCTGTCGCATTTTGACTACATTTTCATTAGGTAGAGGCATTGCCTTTCCTGGGGGTTCGATGCCGAAACGAAAAAAAATTCCAAAGCATGGTCAATCTAAAGCGAGTTTATTAACTGAAATGAATGAGATGCGTGCAGATGACGCCGATTGGCGGTCTGCTCGAACATGGTCAATGATTTACCACGCCGGTGACGAGCACTATGAATTCTTAAAAGATGCACACAATCTTTTTTTCTCCGAGAACGCGTTAAACCCGATGGCCTTTAAGAGCTTGAAGGTTATGGAGACCGAGATAATCGATATGGCCAGTGCTATGCTGAACGGTGATGATGACACGGCAGGAACGCTCACGTCCGGTGGGACGGAGTCAATCCTGCTCGCAGTTAAGACTTATCGAGATAGAGCAAGACTCAAAAAACCATGGATTTTACGGCCAGAGATTGTAGCACCACAGTCTATTCATGTCGCATTCGACAAGGCTGCTCAAGCGTTCGGTGTAAAGCTTCGAAAAGTTTCACTGACCGATGATTACCGAGTGGATATGCGGAAACTTCGTCGTGCGATTGGTCGCAATACAATCATGATTGCAGCATCGGCACCTCAGTATGCTCACGGCGTTATTGACCCAATAGAAGACATCGCTGCGCTGGCACAAAAAAAAACAATACCATTTCACGTGGATGCCTGTTTTGGGGGGTTTATCTTACCTTGGTTAGAGAAGCTTGGTTATCCTATTCCACCGTTCGATTTTAGACTCAATGGCGTAACCTCAATGTCCGCGGATGTTCATAAATACGGATATGCGCCTAAAGGAAGCTCAGTGATTCTCTACCGCGACATGTCATTTTTGAAGCATCAGTTTTTCGCGGTAACAGATTGGCCAGGCGGCATCTACGTTTCACCAACGATGCCGGGGAGCCGACCAGGTTCAGCCATCGCAGCTGCTTGGGCGTCACTAATGGCTATGGGTGAGACCGGTTTTATCGAACTTGCTGATAAAGCAATGAAGACGGCAATGACCTTACGTTACGGGATTGAGTCTTTCCCTGAGCTGGAAATTGTTGGTCGACCGGACTGCACTATTATCAGCTATAAAGTTAGTGACAATTTTCCAAAATTGAATATTTTCGCCGTAGCTGACCAACTTGAAAAACGAGGCTGGTCTGTGTCCCGTCAACAATTCCCTGAATGTATCCACTGCACTGTAAATGCATTTAACTCCGACTCAGTCCAGCTCTATTTAGATGATATTCGAATCGCCTTGAACCATTGCCTCGCAAACCCGGGCGGAGCGGACGAAGGCTATGCTGCGATGTATGGTATGATGGCCAAACTCCCATCGAGATTTCTTGTGAAGCTGAGTGTGTTGAAGGTAATGGAGGCAATGTATTCACCGGGTGAAACAGGTTTCGATATAGACTCAATCGGTGAAGAAGATGACGAGCTAACCGCACGTCTTCTAAGCTACGGCGACAAAGCGTTAAAAGTGGTCGACAAAGTGGTCGAGTTTAAACGAGCAATCAAGCGAGAAGTTAAATAGAATGGTCGATCAACCTAATTATCGTATCGCTTATTGTAGGGTCTCTCAGGAAAGCAACTGCTTTTCACCATTGCAGACTACTCTCGAAGACTTTCAGAACACTCATTATTCGGTTGGTCAAGAACTGTCTAAGAGAACCTCTAAGGACGGCCAGGAAATCGATGGTTTTTTAAAAAATGCCGAGCTTAGTGGTTTTCGCCAGTGGCTAGATAAACAGAGAAAACCCTTAATTTCGCCCATTCCTCTGTTTAGCGCATGGGCTATTCCGGGTGGTCCACTTTGTGACGAAACATTACTCGCATTAGTATGCCAGCTTGAGAAGTCTTTAGAATCTGCCGGTCCAATCGATGCACTCTACTTGTGTTTGCATGGTGCTATGTGCTCTCAAAGTCATGCTCATCCTGAGCTAAGATTGATTCAAGCGGCCCGTAACTTTGTGGGTGACCATATCCCAATTTGTGTGAGCTTAGATTTACATGCACAGCTGTGCGAGGAGTTTTTTAAACTGGCAAACGTCGTTATCGGATATCGAACGAATCCCCATCGAGATCATGCTAGGGTCGGGGCACGCGCCGCGAAGATTCTCTATAGTATGCTTAAAGGTGAAATTAAGCCGGTTACTAGCTGGCGCAGTCTCCCTATGCTGAGCGGTGGGGGGACGACAGTAGATTTTCTACCGACCATGCGCCCCATCTACAAGCGCCTGAAGGAATTGGAGAAGGACCATCGGATCCTCTACGCAAGCGTATTTAATGGTCACAATTGGCATGCCTCTAAGCAGCTTGGGTGGAGTGTCGCAGTGGTTGCTGACAACCGCCCTGATTTGGCCGCCCGCTATGCAGAGGAACTCGCAGATAGATTATGGGAAACGCGTCAGGTTAAAATGCCGCCGTTTGATACGCCTTTAGAAGCCATCAGTGTTGCCAGGGGCGCGACCTTGGCTCGCAGTCTTGGCGTGATATGCATGTGTGATGCTTCGGATGTGGTTGGGGCTGGAGGAACCGGGGAGAACACGCGCTTGATTTCGGCCTGTCTTGAACACGGCTCAGATCTGGTAACTTACGCACCCATCAGGGGACCTCATACAGTGCAGAAGCTTTGGAACCTACCACTTGGAACACGAACCGAGTTTAGTGTTGGAGGACAGGTTGATCCACTGCGAAATCCTAAATTGACCTGCGAGGGGATATTGATTCAACGCTATTTTAATCGAGCTTTGGGAAAAGTATTAGTCGTTCAAGTGGGTAATCTTTACTTGGTTGTTACAGAAGGGCCGCCCATCGCAATGGCACCCAGGTTTTATGAAGAGGCTGGCCTGAATATTTGGAGAGCTGATATTGTTATTGTTAAAAGCTTTTTTCCTTTTCGACTTTATTTTGCGGTTCATAACCGCAAAACAATCTACGTGAAGACTAAGGGAATTACTGATTTTGATATCGTAGATGCCGTTGAGCAAGATGATCCAGTCTTTCCAATCGATGATGTTCAGTCATGGCGCGCAATTGATGCTAAACGCAGAAATACTTTATCAACGTTTTATTGAATGAGGTTCTTTCAGATGACGCATCGTTTATTATCAAGGGTCTAAGCGGTCGAGAGTATGATCAAAATAGTTATAGAGAGCAATAAGTTTCGGTAGGAAGCCTAAGCAAACTACATAGCCCTGATTAAAGCCATGCAACATAGACTAAGGCATAACAGCGTTTAGTAACTAGGGAATTCAACCTGCCAAAACCCTAAATCCTGAATGTATAACATCACGCTTCGACTTGCCGAAAACCGCTAGTTCTTCCATTTTTTGCCATGCCTAGGCGTGGTCTCGAAGCTGCAGACAAAGAGGCTGAGTGGAATCAAGGCGGCAATCTCATGGGTCATCCAAAGCAATTAGAAATGAGAGATCCTAATTTGTGAGGGGCTTGGGTTCAAAGTTTTTGGGGGGCTGCAGTGTCTCTCTCTCTGACAATGTTTTTAGAATAAAAACGTAAGAAGAGTCTTGGTCTCGCCTTTTGGGTTTTAGGGGGTAAAATTCACCGGCTAAGAATTGGGCCAATCGTTCTGCTTCTTCTGGGTGTAGATACTTCTCGTCGGTGAGGGGTTAGCGTCATACTTGACTCTAAATTATTCCTTGTAACAAGGTATCAGAGGCTTTGTTTGGATGCTGTCAAGGGTTGTTTTTATTTGGGATAAAGCCGATTATTAGGAACTATTGGGGTTGATAAGCATTTGTATTGTTGGAGGATGCTATGCGCAATCTTTCTTTGTTGATGATAATGTTCTTAGTTGGCTGTGATGACAAAACCGAAGATGAAAACACAAGCCCAGTTGATGAAGGTACCAATCCCGGTGAATGTACAGATGGTGACTTCGACTCTAATGACTCTGATTGTACAGGCTCTCCAGACTGCCAAGAAGAAGACACAGATACGGACACGATGTGGCCGCCTATCATCATCGATGCCCTAGATCCGCTGTCCGGCCCAATCGGAAGCAACGTTGTCATCTCAGGCGTCGGGTTCAGCGCGATGTCATCTGAAAACAGCGTCTCTTTCGGTGGCGCGGCGGCGACGATTCTTTCAGCCTCCGAAACAGAACTCCTTGTCACTGTTCCAGCCTACGCACGTCATGGTCCGGTCACCGTGATGAGCAATGGATTGATCGCCCGGTCGAGCGTTCGATTCAACATCACCTTCAACGCCACCGAAACATTCAACATGACGCACATGGACCAGCAGTTCATGACGCCCTACTTGGGAAGCGGTATCAAGGACATCGGATGGGGCGACCTCGATGGTGATGGCACCCCAGAAATCGTCACAACACAAGTCAACGGCGACATCTGCGTGCACACCACCTCGTTTGATGAGGATGGTATGGTCAGCTTTGAACGACGCCTTACACTCAATTACGGACTCGGACCCTGGGCTCAGGCCCATGACGTCGCCCTCGGTGATGTCGATGGTGACGGACGACTCGATATCGTCGCCTCCGAATATGGTGACGTCACCGATGACTTCGATTCACACACATGCATCTTCATCAATACCGGAACCGGAATCAGTGGCAATGGTGACTTTGATTTCGCGTCGCCGATGGTCCTCTCAGGTGATGGTTATGAAGGATTTGCGCAGCTCCAGGACATCAATGGCGACGGTCGACTTGATATCGTCACTTCGCGAGCCAACTGGCATCAGATGGGTGTCTACCTGAACACTACTGGGGATGGCGCCGTTTCCTTCGCACCAAAAGTGATTATCGATGCCTATGTCGACACTCGACCGGCCTTCGCTGATTTCAACGGCGATGGACTCGTTGACCTGGTGTCATCCGGAGACAACCGCGACGTTCACATCTACTACAACCGCAGCACGCAGGACGAACTGGCTCTCGAGCTTGCACTGACAGTTGAGGCCGGTGGCGTCGAGGACCCGCAGTACACATACTACTGGGCTACCGGAGCCCCGAGACTGGCTGACCTCGATGGGGATGGCCTTCTTGAGATCATCACACGGGGCGGAACCTCTGGCGGTTCGCCGAATGGACTCTCGGTGATGCGCAACACCAGCACGGACTCCCAGTTGAGCTTCGACTACGAGTTCGAAGACTATTTCGAATATGAAAACAACTCCGTCCAACCCCTCCTCATCGAGATCGCCGACCTGGATGGCGA
The DNA here is from genome assembly GCA_018668695.1 of Deltaproteobacteria bacterium. NCBI lineage: Bacteria > Pseudomonadati > Myxococcota > Myxococcia > Deltaproteobacteria bacterium. The sequence continues at coordinate 317 of JABJBS010000036.1, read as the reverse complement.
TGGACGATCCGACATCGTCACTTCAGATTGGCTGGCCGGGTTGTCGGTTTGGATCAATGCAAGCTCGCCGGGAACCATTGCCCTTGAGACACAACTTCAGATCGGTGTGGGAAGCTTTCCCAATCCATTTGTCATGTGCGACCTCAACCAGGATGCCACGCCGGAAATAATCGTCGGACACTTCGACACACTCGACGGCATGCGCATCATCCACAACTTCCTGCCGGTTAATGCATTTGTTGATCCTGCGGATTGTGAATAGAGGACATTACGAACGAGGCGACTACTCGTGGGGTGCTTCATTCATCAAGTGTTGT
>JABJBS010000035.1 GCA_018668695.1 Deltaproteobacteria bacterium | reverse complement strand
TGCTGGGACAACCTGGCGAATAGATTGGCCGCTACAGCATTTTCTGAAGGTGTGGCGCCATCGTGGCCCTCTTTTTTACGGACAATGAGTTCTTCGTGATTGTGCGCAGTTGAAAAGAGTGCACCGCCCTTAGGATCAGAGAATTGTTCTAGTATCTGTTTGGCAAGTACTTGTGCGCGTGCAAGGTATTGAAAGCCGCCACCGGCTTCGTAGAGATCGAGAAGCCCCTCGCCAAGGTATGCGTAATCTTCGAGATACGCCCTGAGCTGAGCTTTGCCGGCCCGCCAAGTTCGCAGAAGCTCCGAGTTGTCGGTCAGGTGCGTGTGGATAAAATCAGCTGCATTTTTAGCAGCAAGCAGGTAGCGTTGGTCCCCGGTGATTTGGTGTCCAAGTGCCATGGCACCGATCATCATTCCGTTCCAAGCCGTGATAACTTTATCGTCGGTTCCAGGACGGATACGTTGGTTTCGTGCATCGAGTAGCCGCACCTTAGAGTCTGCGATGTTTTGGTGAATGTCCGCAGCGCTCATTGCGTACTGTTTTGCCAGCTCGTCGTGACTTTGCACAGGGTGGGCGATATTGGCACCTTCAAAGTTGCCCTCAGTACTGATATCGAAAGCGGTGCAGAAAATTTCGGCACTTTTAGAGTCGAGCACTTCGCGGATCTGTGCGGGAGTCCACACATAGAATTTACCTTCTTCACCCTCTGAGTCGGCGTCGAGTGCGGAATAAAAACCACCTTCTGGACCCGTCATTTCTCGTATGGTGAAATCTAGCGTTTCTCTAACGACAGCTAGATAACTGGTTTTTTGAGTGACCTGCCAACCTTCAACATAGCTGCGTATCAGCAAGGCGTTGTCATAAAGCATCTTCTCAAAATGGGGCACGAGCCATTTCTCATCCACAGAGTAGCGCGCAAAGCCGCCTCCGATATGATCGTAGATACCGCCTTTTGCCATCATCGTTAGGGTATGGTCGGCCATCTTCAGTGCGGTTGGGTTTGCTGTGTTGTGATGAAATCGTAATAAAAGTGAGATGGATGCAGCCGCCGGAAATTTAGGGGCAGGGCTGAAGCCTCCGTTTACAGTGTCGAAGCCGCGGTGCAGGTTTTGGATGGCCTGTGCTATTTGAGTTTCACCCACAAGACGCACGCTTGTTTTCTCACTCTCTTGCTTCAAGAACCGAACCAAATCTTTGGATTGGTCGATGACCTCGCCCTGGTCGGTACTCCAGGCCCGTGCGATAGACTGCAGAACACGTGGGAAACCGGGGCGCCCGTGGGCATCGTGAGGCGGAAAATAAGTGCCGGCGAAAAAGGGAGCTTGGTCGGGTGTGAGAAACACTGTCATCGGCCAACCGCCGTGTCCGTTGTTCATTGCTACTGTGGCGCTCATGTATATCGAATCGAGGTCAGGTCGTTCTTCTCGGTCGACTTTAATACAGATGAAGAGTTCGTTCATCTGGTTGGCGATTTCCTCATTCTCGAATGATTCTCGTTCCATCACATGGCACCAGTGGCATGCGGAATAACCAATGCTAAGTAAGATTGGTTTGCCCTCTGCTTTGGCTTTTTCCAGTGCTTCAGTTCCCCATGGGTACCAGTCTACTGGGTTGTGAGCATGCTGGAGAAGGTAGGGGCTGGTCTCGTTAATGAGACGGTTTGTGTGAGACTGAGACATTATATTGGGATTCCATTTATCCGCCGCGAGTGTGCATCTCGAGGCGAGGGTTTCGTTTCAATTGGGAGAGCGGGATCAGCGGGCCGCGATTGTCGGCCATTAACCGGTCTTTGGCTCCCTGGTCCTTGCGTGCGGTCCAATGTTGCGTGATTAATTTTTCAAGTTCCCCTGAGCCATCATCCTGGCGTAAGAGGTCCCGCAGATTGAAGCCGGAGGGACTGTAGAGGCAATGGTACCAGACGCCATCGGCGGTGATACGACTCCGGTCACATGTTGAGCAGAAGGGATTTGTTGTTGAGGCAATGATGCCGAACTTTTGCCCAGACTCAAGAGTAAAGCTTTGGGCAGGCGCATGCTTTGGGGCAGCCGCTGATTTGACGGGGCCAAACTCTTTTTCTATTATTTTAATAATCTCATTCTGAGACACAACTTGCTCTTCTTGCCACTTATTAGCGCCACCTACATCCATGTATTCGATGAATCGAATTTCAGCGCCAACTTGGCCAGCGAATCGAAGCATCGACCCGATTTCCCCATGATTTACATTGCGTAAAACGACCATGTTGATTTTGAGCCCGGTGAATCCGGCCTTCACTGCCGCTTCGATCCCTTGGATTGCATCTTGTAATGAGTCTCGGCGGGTCAATTGATGAAAGGTATGGGGCTCTAAGCTGTCTAGGCTGACGGTGATTCGCTGGAGGCCTGCAGCGTGTAAATCGGCGGCGTACTTGTTGAGCAGAGTAGCGTTGGTCGTCATCGCTAGGTCTTCTAGTTCAGGGGATGCCGAGAGCATTTCAACCAGAGCGTGTAGATTTTTTCTGAGCAGTGGCTCGCCGCCGGTAAGTCTAATCCGGGTGACACCTAGCTTCATGAATGATTGAGCAAGCCGGGCATGTTCCTCGAGAGAGAGCAAATCGGCCTTAGGCAGCCAATTGTAGTTTTCTTCGGGCATGCAGTAGTCACAGCGTAGATTACAGCGATCGGTCACAGATAGCCGCAGACTTCGTAGAGGCCGCTCAAGTTGATCTTGAACTGTGAATGTTTGGACCGGTGAAACCATCATTTATCTCGACAGTACTGTGTTAATTGGCTAGTTGCCTACTAAGTAGGCTTACAGAAATTGTCTATATATTTCAAAGCTTAGATGGCTCGATTTAACTTTGGCCCCTTGTCTTGACATGCTGCAAGGCACATAATAGTACCGGATTAGTACGAATTTGGAAAGACGATGTTTAAGCTCGCTAAACTGACAGATTACGGAATAGTTCTCATGGGTTACATGGCCAAGGGTAACGGTGAGTCTCGCGCGGCACGTGAGCTTGCGACCATCTCTGGTTTACCGCTTCCCACGGTCTCGAAAGTACTTAAGTCCCTGTCACGAGGCGGTTTATTAGTTTCACACCGTGGAAAAAAGGGCGGTTACACGTTGGCGATGGATCCAAAGGATATTTCTATTGCTGAGATGATTCGAGTCATGGAAGGTCCGGTTCACCTCACGGAATGCTCGAACGGCCACGCATCAACACCTTGTGAAATGGAAGATCATTGTCCAGTACGCACGAATTGGCAGGCTATTAACGATGTGGTCTTCGAGGCGTTGACCGCCTTCACATTGGCCCAGATGTTGGAAAAATCGTTGTGTATGAGCCACGCCGCCCACGAATCAAATGCCGGGACGAATCTTCTTGAGCTGGTAAAAAGTTGAGGAATTAGAATGACTTCAGAACAAACAATCGAAGACTTTGACGATGGTGATTATAAATACGGTTTTGTTACCGATATTGAAACTGAATACCTCGACCCAGGCTTAAGTGAAGATACGGTTCGTTTTATTTCAGCGAAGAAAGACGAGCCCGAGTGGATGCTTGAGTGGCGACTGAAAGCTTTTCGGCGCTGGCAGACCATGGAAGAGCCAGTATGGCCGAAGGTTGATTACCCAAAAATTGATTTTCAGGCGATCTCATATTTCGCAGCACCTAAATCTAAAGACGACGCGCCGAAGAGTTTAGATGAAGTAGATCCGGAACTCTTGGCAACCTACGAGAAATTGGGCGTGCCTCTCCACGAACGCGCAGCACTGGCTGGCGTTGCTGTCGACGCGGTTTTCGACAGCGTTTCCGTTGCGACGACTTTTAAAGATAAGTTGGCCGACGTTGGCGTGATTTTCTGCCCTATTTCAGAGGCCATCCGAGAGCACCCGGAATTGGTTAAGAAATACATCGGGTCGGTGGTTCCGCATTCCGACAATTATTACTCGGCACTGAACTCTGCGGTCTTCAGTGATGGATCGTTTGTCTATATCCCTAAAGGCGTAAAGTGCCCGATGGAGCTATCTACTTACTTTCGAATCAACGCCCTCAACACCGGGCAATTCGAAAGAACTCTGATCATTGCTGATGATGACAGTTACGTAAGCTACCTCGAAGGTTGCACTGCGCCGATGCGAGATGAAAATCAGCTTCACGCAGCGGTCGTAGAACTGGTTTGCATGAAGGGTGCTGAAATCAAATACAGCACGGTCCAGAACTGGTACCCAGGCGACAAAGACGGCAAGGGCGGAATTTATAATTTCGTAACCAAGCGCGGTGTGTGCCGGGGAGCGAACTCGAAAATTTCTTGGACACAGGTTGAGACCGGCTCTGCCATCACTTGGAAATACCCGAGTGTTATTTTACAGGGCGATAATAGCGTCGGTGAGTTTTACTCAGTAGCGGTTGCGAATAATGCGCAGCAAGCTGATACCGGTACCAAGATGATTCATATTGGGAAAAATACTTCCAGTTTAATCATTTCGAAAGGCATCTCTGCAGGCCGAGCAGAGAACACCTACCGAGGCCTCGTGAAAGTTCAAAAGAACGCAGCGAAAGCTCGTAACTACACACAATGCGATTCGCTTCTCTTTGGGAATAAGTGTGGGGCTCACACTTTCCCGTATGTGGAAGTATCCAATAGCAGCAGTCAAGTTGAGCATGAGGCATCCACCTCAAAAATCAGCGAAGACCAACTGTTCTACTGCCAACAACGTGGCATTTCTGAAGAAGATGCAGTGGCGCTTATCGTCAATGGATTTTGTAAAGAAGTATTTAAAAAGCTTCCTATGGAATTTGCGGTTGAAGCACAGAATCTTCTGGCCGTTAGCCTCGAAGGCAGCGTTGGTTGATTGCAGCTATCCTGCAGCTCATGAATAAAAAGGTTCACAGATGTTAGAAATAAAGAATTTACATGCAAGTGTTGACGGAACTCCTATCCTGCGCGGCCTTGATTTAAGTGTTAAAGCGGGTGAAGTGCACGCCATTATGGGACCAAACGGTTCGGGTAAGAGCACCACAGCGAAGGTCATCGCAGGTCGGGAAGAATACGAAGTAACCGATGGTAGTGTGACTTACCAGGGTAAGGACCTCCTTGAACTTGCCCCTGAGGACCGAGCTTGTGAGGGCGTCTTTATGGCGTACCAGTACCCTGTGGAAATCCCAGGCGTAAACAACATGTATTTCTTGAAAGCAGCGATGAATGCTCAGAGGAAATACCGAGGTGAAGAAGAGCTGGATGCAGCGCAGTTCCTCAAGTTGGTTAAAACTAAGATGGCCGACCTGGAAATGGACAAGAAGTTTCTTGAGCGTCCAGTGAATGAAGGTTTCTCCGGTGGTGAGAAGAAGCGGAACGAGATTCTTCAAATGGGAATGCTGGCGCCAACCTTCGCAATTCTTGACGAGACAGACTCAGGTCTCGATATTGATGCTCTTAAGATTGTAGCAGATGGTGTGAACCGTATGCGCAGTCCCGAGCGGGCGATTGTTGTTGTGACGCACTACCAGCGGTTACTCGACTATATTGAACCTGATTTTGTTCATGTGCTCTCAGGTGGCCGAATCGTTAAATCTGGTGATAAAACTCTAGCACACCGACTTGAAGAAGATGGTTACGCTTGGATTGAAGATGAACTCGAAGGTTCTGAAAAGGTAAGCGCATGAGTGTCACTTTAGAAAATCCCTCGTTTGCAAAAGCACACGAGGTATTTCAAGGGGCTCAACCGAATGCCTCCTTGGACTCAATTCGGCTCAGCGGCGTTGCGGGATTCAATCGCTTAGGCCTGCCAACAAGACGACTGGAAGAATGGCGTTATACAAACCTTAAGACCATTGCTAAATCTGAGTTTCAACTTAGCCAGCCAGGGCTTGAGAAGCTTGGAGAGACAGAAGCATTGCCAGGTTTGGATGCTTACTCAGTTACGGTTCGCGACGGTGTTTTTCAGTCGTGTTCAGATTCGTTACCTGAAGGGGTATCTGTTGTGTCTTTGGCGCAAGGACACTCTTTGGTTTCAAATGTGTTGGGTAAGCTGGTCGAATCAGAAGACGCAATGACTGCGCTCAATACAGCTTTTTTAGAGGCAGGCGTCGTTGTTCACGTTGCCAAAGGTACCTCGATAGAGAAGCCGCTGCATCTTGATTGGGTTGTGTCGCAAGGGCATGAAAACGTTGCTCTTCATCCGCGCCTCGTTGTTGTTCTTGAAGACAATGCACATCTTAATATCATTGAGACCTATCGTGGTGTAAATGAGTCGACTTATCTCAACAATATCGTCTCGGAGATTGCTTTGGGGGCCGGGGCAAACCTGGAGCACACAAAGCTTCAAGAAGAGTCTGCAAACGCCTCTCATCTTGCACAAACATATGTTCAGCAAAACCGGGACAGTCAGTATCGTGCTCACCTGTTTAATTTAGGAGCTAAGATTGGGCGGTCCGCTATCAATCTACGACTGATGGAGCCAGGGGCGTCTTGTTACCTCGGTGGTCTCTATATGATTGCTAAGAAACAGCATGCTGATGTTTATACCAAGATTGAGCATGTCGCTCCTCACTGTAATAGCCAAGAGAACTACAAAGGCATTCTAGACGACTCTGCAACGAGCGTTTTCAATGGTTATGTTCTCGTGCAAAAAGAGGCTCAAAAAACCGACTCATCTCAACAAAATAGAAACCTTATTTTGTCTAAAAATGCTACAGCAAACACCAGACCTCAGCTTGAGATCTATGCGGACGATGTGAAGTGTGCGCACGGTGCTACGGTTGGGCAGCTTGATGAAGACCAGATTTTTTATATGCGTGCTCGGGGTATTTCCCTGGAACAAGCGCGCAGTGAATTAACTTATGGTTTTGCGATGGATGTTTTATCCGAGCTGAAAGTTGAAGCTGCCAGTGTTTATCTGGAAAAGAATATTCGAGAACAATTGTTGAATAAGCCTGTAAACGGATAGGTCAGAGATAATGGATATCGAGAAGATACGCCGCGACTTTCCTGTCTTGAAGCGTTTGGTTCATGACAAGCCACTTGTTTATCTAGACAACGCGGCGACGGCTCAGACTCCCAAGTGCGTGATGGATACGGTTGAAGAATTTTATGGCCTGGAGCGAGCGAATATTCACCGCGGAATTCATTATCTAAGCGACGCTGCAACGACGCGTTACGAAGAAGCCCGAGAGAGCATTCGGAAGTTTATCAACGCTCCGAAAATTGAGGAAGTGCTCTTTGTTCGTGGAACGACGGAGGGTATCAACCTCGTCGCATCGAGCTTTGGAGAAGCTTTTGTGAGCGAAGGGGATGAGATCATCATCTCCGAAATGGAGCACCATAGTAACATCGTCCCATGGCAAATGCTCTGCGAGCGTAAGGGTGCTCACTTAAAAGTCATCCCTGTTGATGATGCCGGCGACCTTCGCATGGATGTGTATGAAAGCCTGTTGAACGAGCGTACGCGCCTCGTAGCCGTAGCTCATGTTTCTAACACATTAGGGACAGTTAATCCGGCTAAGGAACTTGTTGAAAAGGCTCATGCGGTTGGCGCGAAGATTTTACTAGATGGCGCTCAGGCAACACCTCACCAAGCGGTTGATGTTCAGGAGCTTGGTTGTGATTTTTACGTCTTCTCCGGTCACAAGGTTTATGGGCCTACGGGCGTTGGTATTTTGTGGGGCCGCTCCGAGCTTCTAGATGCAATGCCGCCTTATCATGGTGGTGGTTCCATGATCGAGCGAGTGACTTTCGAGAAAACCACTTACAATACGATTCCTCATAAATTTGAGGCAGGTACCCCACATATCGCTGGTGGTATTGCCCTGGGAACAGCGGTTGATTACCTAATGGGTATTGGGATGGACGTGGTGGCCGCACATGAGGCGACTCTCACCCAAGCCACGAATGAACTGTTATCGGGATTCGATGAGCTTCGGCAAATAGGGACCACGTCTGGGAAGGCGGCAGTGTTTAGCTTTGTCATGGAAGGGGCGCACCCGAATGATATCGGGACGATTCTTGATCGCGAGGGTATCGCTATTCGTACAGGTCATCACTGTACGCAGCCACTCTTGGTTCGTTATGGAGTAACAGCAACCGCTCGTGCTTCATTTGGGCTTTATAACTCTTTGGATGAAGTAGCAGCTTTAGGACGTGGGCTTGAAAAAGTCATGCGTATGTTTGCCTGAGGGTCTTATGGTTGATCTGGTCACATTACGAGAAGCACGCATTGAACTCAGCCGAGACATCGTGGCGGTTGAAGTTCCAGCAGGAATAGAGGTGACACTGGTTGCCGGAACGTCGGTCACGATTGCCCAGGAGCTGGGCGGTGATTTTACGCTCAAGAATCCACTCGGATACATGTACCGCGTGTCGGGTATGGATGCCGATGCACTGGGCAAAGAAGTGCCAGTTGAAGCCTTACCGCCAAACTTAAGCGAAGGGGAAGTCACGGAAGAAGTGATTTGGGAACAGCTTAGAAAATGTTACGACCCAGAGATTCCCGTGAACATCGCTGAACTTGGTTTAATTTACGAAGTGTCAGTGAAGCCATCTTCGCCCACCACCAACGTATTTATTCAAATGAGTTTAACGGCTCCTGGCTGCGGAATGGGCCAAGTATTGATGGACGATGTGAAGCGTAAAGTGGAGCAAATTCCAAAAGTGAATGCCAGTGTAGAGCTGACGTTCGACCCGCCATGGACGCCAGAGAGAATGTCTGAAGAGGCCCGGCTGACCACCGGTCTCATGTAGGAACCAAAGCTTCGCGCGTTATGCGTTTAGCTTCTCTCTTACAATTCTTGTTTCACGCTTGTATTCAGGATCCTTGAGCACCACTTGTGCCTGGTCCAGGGAAGCGTTTTGCTCAAGCGAAATCCAATGCCGAGTATCATTGAACGTTTCTGCGCGTTTCACTTCAATCGGTGTTGGCAGATTGTATGCCCTTACGAAGAGAAGATGAAGCGGAACCTCTGGGCGGGTGTTGATGCGTTCCGTTAGGTAGTCCGCTCTCCACACATGACAGTCCCAAAGCCTGTGCGCGCGGATTGGGTTACTGAGCACCACTTGCTCGGTAATATCTACAACAGTCGAGATCGAGAAAGTATCGGTAGTATCATCTCCCGTGACTTGGTCGGCGAAGTCTCGGCAGCTTTCGGAGCGAAGGTGAATCGGTAACTGCTTGGCCCATGTTGGAATGAGACCAAACATTCCACTGGGTCTTTCAAACTCAGGATGGTCGGGCTCCGTGAGGCCACCTTTTTTTAAGAGGTAGCACTGCTTTCCGCTACGGATGGCTTCAACGACTACAGCCCATTCTTTTACGCCATAGGCGTATGATTCTGGAAGCATGATTCTTATTCCCCCTGATTCGACTCGGATGCCTTCACCATTTGATTATGTGCTCTATTGACCTTGGCCGCTAGGTAGAAATCACTTTCTGACAAGCCGCCGATGGTATGAGTCCATATTTCGACCCCACATCGGCCCCAACCAATGTGAAGATCTGGATGATGACGTTGCTCTTCAGCGATATCACCAACTTGATTTGCGAAGCTTATTGCCTCAACGAAATTTTTGAAGACGAAGATTTTCTCGAGATGCCCCGTTCCGCTTATTTTCCAACCATTACCCAACTCTCCAAGGAGCTTTTGGGCTTGATCACCGCGGACCGGAGGTGTGTTAGCATCACCCTCGACACAGGGCATATCTGCAAGTTCAGTCATTGCGTCTCCACACCCATAAAATTAGCATGATCCCAAGTGGCCATGCAAACTGAGGCAGGAGAGACTGGTCGGGTTGCTACTTATGAAAAGCCAAGGATTTCGCGGGTTTGCTTCAGAGTGGAGACTTCGCGTCCTGCCTCTTTAGCACACTTAGCCAAGGCTTCGATGAGCTGACCATTGCTTGTGGCACGGCTGCCATCTGGGAGGTAGAAAGTATCTTCAAGGCCGCTTCGCAAGTTACCGCCGAGTTCCGCTGTTCGTCTATGGACGGGCCATACATTCTGACGACCAATAGCAGTGACCTGCCAAAGAGCATCGGGTGACTTAAGCGGGAGAAGCATGGGGAGCCACTCAGCGTCGAGAGGCATTCCTGAGGCAACACCCATCACGAAGTTGTAACTTGGATTTTTGGCCAGTCCATTTTCATGGAACATCGTTACTGAGCGAATGTGCCCGGCATCAAAACATTCAAATTCGGGTCGTGTGTCATGCTCATCCATTGCGTCGAGAAACTTGGAGATTTTCTCTACAGGATTGTCGAAGAGCATCGGTGGCCAAGCCCAATTTTTGTCGCTCTTTAGCTTGAGGTAATTCATGCTGCCCGAGTTACATGCAGCATATTCAGGTTTAACAGATGCTAAGCAATCAACGGGACCGGAGATGTCGTTGCCGAAAACACCAGTCGACATATTGATGATGATTCCGGGAACTTTTTCACGGATAGCGTCACAGATTTCTTTTGCGACCACTGGGTCCCAGCAAGGAAGGTGACCGAGGCCTTCGTGTTGCATGCGAAAGTGAACGTGAACGATGGTTGCTCCCGCTTGATAAGCCTCGAAACATGCCGCGGCCATTTCTTCAGGTGTTACAGGAACCGGGTGTTGCTTTGGGTTAGTCAAAACACCTGTCACGGCACATGTGATGATAGCGGGACGGTTGGTTTCAGACATAATTGAGCTCCAGTCTATTCTTAAATGTAAGGCGCGAGCTGTGGTCGTAAAGTGATTTCCGTTGGACACACGGTTGGGGATGCATTGAGAAGATAGATAATAGCATCCACGATATCCTGGGTTTGAATCATTTTATTTGCGTCTAGCTTGGGGCTACTCACCAAATCGGTGTTGACGTAGCCCGGCGACACGGCTGATACCTTGATGCCATGTTCTCGGATGTCATCAAAGAGACAACCCGTAAACGCTCGTAACGCATGTTTGCTGGTGGCGTATGCTGTACCGCCGGGGTAGGTTAAGTGCCCAGCAATGGAAGCGATGTTAATAATCGCACCGTTCTTTGATTTTTTGAGATCGGGTATCGACTGTTTACAAAGCGCCATGACGCTTCTTAGATTCAAGTTGATCACTTGGTCGTAATCGTCGAGTGATAGGTCTTCGATAGAGCCAGAGGCGCTGGTGCCCGCATTGTTAATGAGAATATCAAGTCCACCGAGTTCACGAACCAGTAACCTTAGACCTTCAACGGCGGCAGCAGGGCTTTCAAGGTCAACAGGAAGTGCGAAGACTTGCGAGCCAAATGCCCGGCACTCTTTTGCTGTTTGAGCGAGTGTGGATTCAGTCCGCGCTATAAGTCCCACAGCGCAGCCTTTTTCGGCAAGCGTCAAAGCGACGGCTTTACCGATGCCGCGGCTTGCTCCGGTGATGACTGCGATACGACCTTTAAAATTCATACGTGCTTTTACCTTTACGAGTCTCTTAGAAGCTATTCATGGCATAGGCCGCCGATGGATGGAAGAGGAGCCACGATTGAAATTAGCTAGCAGCAAGGCCTTGTAATAACGTATGTTTTTTCGGTTTGGGCAGGTTTAGACCACAAGAATGAACTTGATGGTTTCGTAGGATCTTCTTATTATTGCCCGTTGAGGATGTAGAGTCCGCCTACAATGGAGAGGCCAAGAAGAACAACTCCAAAAATCTTGATCCAACTCCAAGGCCTTTCGCCTTGAACTTCTCCCGTGGAGGCATTGACCACCACTTGATAAGACTTGTCGTTATACCGGTAGGCGAGCATCCAGACGGGTAGCATGAGATTTTTATAGGTGAGTCCGTCGTATCTAGTTTTTAGGTGATGAATACGCTGCTTATCACCGCCAATACGTCGTTTGATTTCCTGCCGAATTGCGGTGTCCATGCGGTCCTTGCCTATTTCGAAGCCCTCTTTGAGTTCTACTTCGTAGGTCATTGCCGTGTAACCAGCGAGCGACTCTTGATTAAATGGAGTCACCTTATCTAGGTACCAGGGTTCAAGCTTTTCCATGAGTTTGCGCTTGGCATCTCGAACCGCGCAAACCAACACGTCATCAAAGAATCTTTGAAATCGGCCGTTGGCTGGATACCAGCGTGTCTTGGTGTGTGTGTTCCCGTTGTTATCCTTGACGGTATAATTTTTACCGCGTTCTCCTCGGTACTCGTTGAATGTAAGAGCATCGAAGGTCCAATGAGGCATGTAGAGACCGTTGAACTTTCCTTTGACGCCACGCTCCTTAAAATCTCCCGGAGCAAACCAGCGGCTGCTGACCCAGTCCTTTAAGTTTTGTTGGGCATCATCGCGCGCAATCATAAACGGCAAAACAGCATCGGTTGGAATCCGATTGTCTGAACCATGGACCTCGTCTTTTTGGACAGGTGAGCCACAGTACGGGCATTCGGTACTGATGATATTATTTTGAAAGAGTATCGTTCCCGCACATGTCTTACAGTTGTACTCCGTGTCTTGGTTTTTCTCTTTCGGTGCTTTATGACTTGCCTGCGCCTCAAGCATTGCGTTGAGGTCTTGCTCTTGAATGACGGCATCTTCAGAGAGATCTATCTCTTTTTCGAAGCCACAGTAGGGGCACTTAAGCTGCTGAACTTGAATGTTGAATTCAAGATCTGAACCACACCCTTCGCAAGGGAAGGAGCGTGCTTGCTCCTCGGGTAGCCGTTGAGTTGCTTCTGTTGATGATGCGGTCATAGTTTAGCTCTTAACGCCGGGAGCAGGTGGTGGCGGAGGAGGTGGTGGTGTCGCAAAACAGGAAGCTAACTGAGGAACCTGGGAGGCCGGGGCCCAACCAGCCATGCCTTGACTCCATACCATGGTTTCACCGCTTATCTGCCCTTGGGCTACACCAGCGGACATTTGTTGAATCGAGAATGGCCCTTGTGTCTGTCCATTAACGGCAACATGAAAAGCAGGGCCTGCCATCGGTGGTGGTGGCGGTGCACTGGCGGCCGCTTGAGGATTCATCCCACCCATCATCTGACCGGCCATGGCAAAGCCCATACCCAAACCAAGCCCCTCTGATGCGCCACCTCCCGAAGGATTTTCCGCGGCGGCCATCATGGCATTGCCCATTTGAAATTGTTGGAACTGCTGCATGTTGCCAATGGCATTCATGCTGCTTCTTTGGTCGATTGCTTTTTCAACTTCGGGTGGCAGCGAAATATTGACGATGTTGAGTTGTGTAACCTCTAGACCGTACTCGTCATCAATGCGTTCACAGACGAGGTCTCGAGCCTTGTCACCGAGGTCTCGGTACTTCGAGGCGAGGTCGAGGGCAGGGATGCCAGCTTCACCGAGCATATCTGCGAAAGAGCTGATGATGATGGAACGCAGCAGTTCAGAAACTTCATCTGCGTTGAAGTCGCCATCTGTGCTTACCAGCTCTTTGAGAATGATAGCTGGGTCGATTGCCTTGAGTGCATAGGTACCAAAAGCTCTTAATCGCACGGGACCAAAGTCGGCGTCTCTTAGCATCACAGGGTTAGGGGTACCCCATTTAAGGTCTGTGATTTGGCGGGTGCTGATGAAGTAAACTTCAGCTTTAAACGGGCTATCAAATCCATGGGCCCAGCCATTGAGAGTGCTTAAAATTGGGATGTTGGCCGTGGTCAGTTCATACATGCCCGGCTCAAAAATATCCGCGACTTGTCCTTCGTTGACGAAGATCGCCTTCTGGCCTGGCCGAACGGTTAGCTTTGCGCCATTCTTGATCTGATTGTGGTAG
>JABJBS010000034.1 GCA_018668695.1 Deltaproteobacteria bacterium | reverse complement strand
GAATGGCTGAAATCGACCCTGAAACATTGAAAGTTGTTCGTGTGGTAACCCGAACCGATGGCTTGGTGGATAATGAAGTCTGGTGGCTGCAGTCGGTCTACGTGGGCAGTACGGGGGCAGTTTATTATGGAACCCCTAAAGGTCTTTCGATTTATCGTCCTTCAGAGCACCGTCGTAATACACGGCTGCCAAAGCCAGTGTTTCGATATTCGGATTTAAATCTCCTGCCCAACGGGACCAATGAAATCAAGATAGGCTATTCGGCTCTAAGTTACTCTGAGGAGCAAGATGTTCGTTATAAATACCGAATCCTTGGTTACGACGATAAGTGGAGTGAGCCCACCAAAGAGTTCTCCCAGAAGTTTATGAACTTACCGGCGACCTTAATCGAGCACGAGTATCAATTTGAACTCTTAGCCTCAAATAATGATGGGCTCTGGTCTGCCGAACCTATTCGCTGGAGTTTTACGATTAAACCGCCTTGGTGGCTGCGTTGGTGGTTTTGGCTCGGTACGGTTGTTATTCTGATTATTACGGTCATGACGATTTATCGACAACGCGTCCGGCGCTTGGGAGAGCGTGCTCGTGAACTCAAAGAATTTGCTGATGCCTTACAGAGAGCGGTCGATAACCTGGATGAAGAGCTAGAGGAGCGTAAGCAGGTTGAGGGTAAACTCAATGAAGTGCGAATGAAGATGTTTAGTGCAGAGAAAGCTGCAGAACATGCACAAGAGCGCCGTACTATGGCCTTAAACGAACTGAAAAGTGCGAAGGAGACTTTGATACAAGCGGAAAAGCTCTCCTCTCTTGGGCAGATGGTGGCAAGTATTAGTCACGAAATAGCCAATCCCGTTTGGTTAGTAGGTGCGACAGCCCAGGAACTCAATTCCCAGATCGGAGATCTAGAGAGCTTTTTAGGGGCGCTATTTGACGAAAGTGAAGAAGCACAGAGAGTTGCTGCTAACGTTCGCAACCGGATCGAGAATATGCGTTCTGCGCTTGAGAATAGTTTCACTGCTTCGGGAAGGCTTACAGATATCACTCAGGCTTTGAGAACACAGAGCCGTTTTGACCGCAGTCCTACCTCTGATGTTGTTCTGAACGAGATAGCCAGAGAGTCTTTGGTGATCACGGGAGGCAAAACCAAGCGTCACCTGCTCACTAAGGAGCTGGGTGAGCTGCCCTTGATAACTTGTTTCCGCAGTCATATCGGGCAAGTCCTAACCAACTTGTTTGCCAATGCGGCCGATGCTCTCGATGAGCAAGTCGAAGTAGAACGAGCTCAAGGGAGAATTTTTAAGGGCCAGATTAAGGTTCAGTCTTATGTTGCCGAGCGAGATGGTGTGGCCGGTGTATGTGTGGCTGTTTCGGACAATGGAGCAGGTGTGGAGGAGGTACTTCGCGAACAAGTTTTTGAAGCCTTTTTCACCACGAAACCGTCAGGGGTTGGAACAGGGCTTGGGCTTTCTGTATGCGCAACCATTGTAGCCGACCACGGCGGTATCATCCGTGTAGAAAATGATGAGGAGCTTGGTGGGGCGCGATTTGTGATGTGGCTTCCTGTCATGATGATTCAAGAAACCGAAGACAGTGGCGACGCATAGAGTGCCATAAAACGAGCGAGTAACGATTGAGGGTGACCACTATGATGGGTCACCGATGAAGAGAGTAAAGGGGCCTGAAAATGTTTAATTGGGACGCAGCGGCGAAGCAGTTATCTCAAGAGGAGGACACGGTTGATGGCGAGCGTGAACTCATTCTCATCGTTGATGATGAGGAAACAAACCGAGCGCTTTTAAAAGGCATCCTTGGCCAAGACTTTGACGTGATTACCGCCTGTGATGGTGAGGAAGCCCTCGAGAAATCATCTTACGACGGTGTGTGTGCAATTGTTTGCGATCACAGAATGCCGGGTATGACAGGTGTTGAGTTCTTCAGCGAGTTGGAGAAAAGAGGTCACTCTGCGACACGGATTATTCTTACGGGTTACGCAGAACTTCAAAGTATTATCAGCGCCATCAATCAAGCAGGGATTTTTCGTTATCTGACGAAGCCAGTTGAGACCGACACACTACGCTCAACCGTCCGTGAGGCAGTGCATCAATACCAGATTCGACAAGAAAATGGGCGTCTGATCTCGCTGGTGAAAACGCTGGTGGAAGAAAAATCTGAGCTCATTAAGGAAATGGAAGTCGAGGGTATCGACACATCAAGTTTGGCTGACAACGCACCCGAGATGGCAATGGACGAACCGCGTAAGGTAAGTCTTGCGGTGATGTTTTGCGATATCTGTGGTTTGGCTGAACTTACCGAGACTCTTTCTGCGACACGTTTGGTCGGTACCTTGAGAACAATTTTTTCTCGTATTCATGAAATCATTTACGAGCATGGAGGCATCGTCGATAAACACTTAGGCGATGGCTTAATGGCAGTTTTTGGCCTCAACACTGCAAAATCACCATCCACCGTGATTAAAGCGGTAGAGGCTATTGTAAAGGAATTTCCAAGTATCCTCGAAAGTGTTGAGGGCGATGACTTTAAAGAACTCAAGCTTTCACTCGGTGCCGCATCGGGTGAGGTTGTTTTAGGAATGTTGGGTACAGAGCGTCGAAGTGAACTTGCTATCATTGGTCAACCAGCCAACCGAGCGGCGCGACTTCAGGAGCTGCCAAAGCTTGCCCTTCAAGACGGGCTGGGTCGAGAGACCTTTGGTGAGTTTGAATGCGCGATGGGGCTGGTCGACGTAAACCTGATTGAAGAAGGAGAAAGCTGTAGTTTGGTACAGCTTAATGGTCTTCAGGTTCGGGACTTTGGAGAAATTACTGAGTTGGCTCTCGTCAAAGTATAGCCCCGCACCGCCTTGGCTTGTGGGTATTGGAATTCTACTGCTTTGTGCATGTGGTTTAGGTGCGGCTGAGGCCGACGGGGAACCTTTTGAGAAGCAACGAGAAATCTTGCAGTCTCAAGTGAGGTGGTCTCTGAGCGCGGAAGGTGGCTGGACCCTCGACGAGGCTCGGATTGCAGCCGGTTTAGGGCAGCTTGACCGTGAACTGGCACCCTCGGGTTTGTTTCTTGAAAAGCAGACTGAAATCTGGTTTCAAATTCCCAGTACCGTAAACCTTAGCGGTAGCTGGTTGCTTCATTCTGAGCAGCCAGGTGTTAGAGATTTCGTCTTGCACCACCGCCTCTTAGATGGAAGTTGGAAAACTCAGGTTTCCGGTGAGAGTATCCCGTGGGATAAGCGTACGTTGCGTTATGGGCGTAATACTCTACCACTGCCTGTAGGGGTTGAGGTGAGCTTGTTGAAGGTTTCCTCAAATTCGAGAGTCGCAGCCGAGCTCCAAATCCTAGAGCCTGAGAACCTACTGATTGAAAGGCGAGCTCACAATTTACTGCTGAGCTTTACGTTTGCTTGGACGTTGTTGATTACGTTGGGGCTGCTTTTAACCAGAGTCGTGTTGCGAGTAAAATATCTCCTTTGGTTATCTCTTGGTTCGTTTTGCTATGCGGCATCACTTCTTACCTTTGAGGGTATAGGTGCCGAGTTTTTATGGCCGAATGGGTCATATTCGTCTGTGCGCTTGATATATCTGCTTGGCTGTATCGCCACCGGCGCCCAATGGTCTTTTGTCTGTGCTCGTGTCTTTAAGCGTGGGGAGCCGGGTGGTGGAGGCTGGGTCGGAGCAGAGACGATTGCGTTTGGCCTCTCTTTAGCGGTGGTAGCTCTCTCGCCGCTTGATTGGGCCGGTTTTTTTTGGCTGGGGGCCACGCTGGTTGGCAGTGTTTTAATGGCAGGGCTTATTAAGGCTGGGGATTTAGACCGAGGTGAGTGCGGGATCATCAACACTTCGAATTTGATCATGCTGATATCTACCTGTGTTTTGGTATTGGAACTTGTTGGTGTGTATCGAATTGGTTCTGGTGCATATGCTGCGCTTTGGGGGCTCATTGGTTTGGTCCCTACAATTTGGCTTTGCGGAGTGGGGCACTCGTATCACAAGCTTAAGATCGAGCATGCGGATGCACGCCTTGCTTCACAGGGTTTTGAGAATCAGTTACAAGAAGCCTTTGAATCTCGGCTGCAGATTTTTTCCAGCATCGCTCACCATCTCAACAACCCTTTGAATTATATCCTCTTGGGCATGACGAAGGCGCGCGAGGAAGTTTCTTATATCCAGCGCAAGGTAATTACTCTTTTTGAGCACGCTGACCAAACAGATGAAGCACAGAGTATTCTGCTTCAATTTGAAGAAGCCTTCGAACGCTGCGAGGGAGTATTTGATGACGCATCATTCGGAGTGCAACGCGCGGCGCACGTGGTTGATGAAATGAGAGGGTTGTCCTGTATCGATGGTGAGACTGCGGAGCTGATTCCCCTTCTGGATATCTTGGATAGTATGAAGGGGCGTGTGGTCGATGACCTCGGTAAGAAAATAGTTGAACCGGTTACACTAAGAGAAAACTTAGGCCAGGCTGGTGACTTCGGAGTTTACGGCAATCCGTATTTAATTATTCACGCGATAAAGAATATTGTGAACAATGGTTATCTCTTTGCCAGAAGATCTTCACAATCCGTCCCTGAGCTTGTGATTGATGTAGATACAAAATGCAAAGAAGGTTTTGTTCGCATTTTAATTTCCAACAATGGACCACCTATCAGTACTGAACACGAGGCTCACATTTTCCGTATGGGTTTTTCTTCTTATGGGCGCCGCGGAACAGGTCTGAATGTTACTCAAAGTATCTTGAGAGAAGGCGGAGCGGGAGTCTCATTGGAAGATAGTGGACGTAGCTCTGGGTGGGTGCGGTTTAGTGTGGTGCTGCCGTTATCAGCGGATGTAGAGCGATCTCCTACCTCGTCGTCGTACAGAGGCTAAATCCTCGAGTTTCTCTATTAAAGCCTAAGAATAGCGCGATTTTATCGGAACCTTCGTAATTGTAGATATGCGGGTTGGATCATGCCCAAATTGACGAGTGTTGTATGGAAGTGTCGTTGAGCATTGAAAAAAGGTCTCGTAATCCGTCCTGTATTACGAGTAAAATGAGATTAAGCGGGCAGCAGGAAAGGCTCGTGTAGAAATGTTTGAACCAATAAAACGCTGGGGTAGCGCGGGGGCAAACATGGAACAGAGTATCAATGTTTAATTGGGATGCAGCAAATCAGCAGCTAGGGAGCGTTGCCAGTGAGCAGGAGGCTAAAGAGTCCATCCTGGTCGTTGATGATGAAGAGGCAAATCGGAATTTGCTTCGCGGAATACTCTCCCGAGATTACGATGTCATTTTGGCGCGAGATGCTAATGATGCGCTTCGGCAAGCTTCTGAGAATGAAGCAATCTCTGCTATCGTTTGTGATCACAGAATGCCGGGAATGACCGGCGTAGAGTTTTTCTGTGAGCTTCATAAACAACAACATACGGCTACGAGAATTATCCTGACCGGTTATGCTGAGTTGCAAAGTATTATCAATGCAATCAACAACGCTGGTGTTTATCGCTACCTTACCAAACCAGTAGAAGCTCAGTTACTTCGTAATACGGTTACAGAAGCCGTAGGCAATTTTCGAATGCGCGAAGACAACAAGCGTTTGGTGGGGATGGTTAAGGGACTGCTTGAGGATAAAGACGAACTTTATCGAGTGCTGGAGAAATCGGGTAAAGATATCTCCGGGCGCAGAAGCAGCGATTCTTTAGACTTTGGTGAAGCTCGCAAAATAGAACTTGCGGTCATGTTTGTTGATATCCGTGGGTTCACCCGTTTTAGCGCCAGCACGCCAGCAAGCCGCGTGATTAGAACCTTACAGGCAATCTTTAAGCGAATTCATACGATTATCTATGAAGCAGGTGGCTTGGTCGATAAGCACCTGGGCGATGGCCTGATGGCTGTCTTTGGCTTAAGTGGTAGCGGCGGTCGGCAAGCCGGTGTGCAGGCTTGTAGAAGAATCGTTGAGGCCTTTCCAAGACTTCTCGAAGGTGTGAATGGGGCAGAGTTTCGTGGCCTTAAGATTTCGGTTGGCTTGGCCGCAGGAGAAGTCGTTCTTGGAATGATTGGAACGCGTCACCGCAGCGAGCTTGCTATTATTGGCGAGCCCGCGAATTTTGCGAATCGCCTCCAAGAGTTCTCCAAGGTAGCTCTGGTAAGTCAAAGAGGCCGAGATGTTTTGGGGGAATTTCAGTCGGCGATGGGTATTGTTGATCCAGAGTTGGTTGAGGGAATTCAAGGTTTTAAAACCGTTGAATTGAACGGCCTTCAGGTTCGTGACTTCGGCGACGTTACACGCTTGGCTCTGATTTCTAAGTAAATCTCATTTACGTGTTCACTTGAATGACATTAATTGCAGTTGTTGATGCGATCACGATCTGAGACCCAAAATAAAGCGGCGTTCCCCATAGCTTATTCAATAGATTCGAAGAAACAAATCTCTCTCGAGCCACGGCTATATCGGAAAACATAAAACCGATAGCACCAATCGCCACCCAAGGTGCGTCATGTTTAACGGCGCAGCCAACTGCTAAAATGACCATGACTGTAATCGCTGCGATGTACGCGGGTACGGCTTTTTGCATCAAACTGTCCAGATGGGGCCAAAGCCATCGCAATATAAATCCCGAGAGTATGAGCATGGGCACAGTGACTATGAGGGCAGAGTTTACGTCGAACCCTGCCTGCCCAAAGGCAATGGCGAATGCGATGTGACCGAGTAGAAACGAACCGATACCCAATAAAAAAATAATTTTCGACTTGGGGATTAAGAGGACGTCACCGCCTAAACAAAGAAAGAGCCCGATGAGAATCGTGACTCCATATGGCGTTGAAGTTGCTCCTGCACCAAGTGCGACGACGATGAAGCCAAGAGCGGCCAACGTCTTGAAGATCCAAATACCTATTTGGTTTTGCTTGTACTCACTCATTAGAAAGAACAAACATCCAAAAGCGGTAAGCAGTGAGCCTGTAATCATCATGAACTCCTAGAAGCAAAGTTTGCCGACTGGAATTTGAACTGGTGGAGAGCGCAATTTACGGTAGCCACATGAATGTCTACAATATCACTGATATCTTTTGCGTAGCCACCCGACATGGTGATGACCAACGGAATCTTTTGACTTTCACACCAAGAGAAGACCCGGTGGTCACGCTCTTGGAGCCCTTTTTTACTAACACCGAGTCTTCCAAAGCGATCTCCCTCGTAGGGATCTGCTCCAGCTAGGTAGAACACAATATCGGGGTCAAATCGGGCATCAATGGTCTGGAGCGCATTCTCTAGAGAGTCTAAGTAATCACTGTCACCGGTACCATCGGCAAGGGCAACGTCGAGATCACTGACTTGTTTTCGGTAAGGGAAATTTCGGGCACCGTGAATCGAAAAGGTAAAAATCGAGGCAGTGTCTTGTGTCATCGCTGCAGTACCGTTGCCTTGATGGACATCACAATCGATGACCAAAATCTGAGCATTGGGGTGCTGATGTTGGATTTGACGGGCCGCGACGACCACATCGTTAAACACGCAAAAGCCTTCACCTCGGTCTGCAAACCCGTGGTGCGTGCCACCGGCGAGATTGATTCCGAGCCCATGCTTTATTGCTGCCGAAGTCGCTTCCAAAGTAGCGCCGACAGATCGCCGGGAGCGCTCGACCATAGCATCAGACCACGGGAAACCGATACGACGTGTCTCTTTGGCTGTAAGTTGCCCCTCTAGGACGCGTTGGACGTAATGTGGGTCGTGGGCCTGGGAGAGTTCTTGCCGGGTTGCTCGTCGAGGAATTTTCAAGTCCGAAGGGTTAATAACCTGCTGTTCTAGTAGGGTTTCGCGCACTCGGCAGTATTTCTCCATTGGGAATTTATGGCCATCGGGTAGTGGTAGAACGAATGTATCCGTATAAAAAACTCGCAAAATCGCTCCTCCTCTAGCACTCTAATACCAAAATTATGGCAATACTTAAAGCGAGTCTAAAAGCACTATAATCGCGTTTTCTGGCTTTGCACGGGGGTATTGTTGGGTTAATACACCTAGCATATCGTGATGAAACGATAATGAATCAGTGTTTGGAGTACTGCTATGACCATGCAAGATGAAACCCACAACCGTATTTCTGAAGTCATCAAGGCCCAAGAGGTTGTTTTGTTTATGAAGGGTACACCTGTGATGCCCCAGTGTGGTTTTTCGGCCACTGTGATTCAGATT
>JABJBS010000033.1 GCA_018668695.1 Deltaproteobacteria bacterium | reverse complement strand
GGTGGGCACCGCGGCCCTTATGGCCCCAACACAGTTTTCTGCGGAGATGCCTGGGAAACCCCTGTTGGTAACCTCATAACGGCACTGCCAATCGCACAAGAGTTAAAAGCGGAACTTGGCATTGCGTCAGAACCAGAAAAACCGGGCCGCCCAGATAATGGCGCGGAGCTTCATATGCCATTCGTAAAACACTTCTTTGCTCAAGCAGAGCTATTGATGCTTGGCGTCGCCGCTTCAGAAGAGGCCCTCGGGATAGGTGCAGCCGTTGCCGAGCTTTGCCGAACCCATCGACGCAACGCAGTCTTCATAGGATCTACCGACCTGACGCATTACGGGCCCAACTATAATTTCACGCCTGAGGGCACCGGGAGCCCATCTCAACAATGGGTTCGAGAAATCAACGACCGAGGCTTTATCGATGCGATGCTGGCCAATCAACCAAGCCAAGCACTCAAACATTCCCAAGACCACCTCAGCGCCTGCTCTCCTGGAGCAGCCATCGCCAGCTGGCAAGCAGCTCAAAGGCCAGGAGAAATCACCCAAGGACATGAAATCACGCACTACTTAAGCAGTGACGTCATGCCATCCGACAGTTTTGTGGGGTATTGTAGCTTGGTATTCTAAGGAGATGCGCCCTCTCCAACCGTCAGGCAGGAAAGGACGCTAACGGGTGGTCCCGCAGTAGCCAATCTCTGGCTCAAGCGTATGGAGGGCCTCTGACACTTTTGAAGGATTGGTCGTCGTTAATACAAGAAAATGATCTATTGAAAATTGGCGCTGGCGGTCTCGCCTCGGCCTTTTCGCTTTGCTTCATAGAGAGCGGTTTCTGCAGCCATAATTAAGTCAGCATAAGAGTTGAGCCCGTCGTCTGGATAAGTGGAAATACCGGCACTTATCGAAAGTGACCAGCTCCCTCCCTCCGGTTGGGTATGACCGATGACCTCGGCCACCTTGCCAGTCACCGACTCAAGAGCAGAACGGACCCTATCCATCGCAATGATGGCATTCGCAGGGCTGGTTTCCGGGAGCAAGACGAGAAAGATACTATTTCTAAACCGCGATATATCATCGACATTACGAAAGGTACGGAGCAAAACCTCACTTAAGAGCTTCAAGACAGCATTCGATTGCTCAGCGCTGTAGGTCTGCTCAAGCTCTTCGAATGCGTCGATGTCGACCAGCAAGCACGAGATCGAACGCTTGTACCGGCGAGACCGCTCAAACTCTCGCTCCAGAATATCCATCATGTGAGTTTTCGAGCAGGTACCAGTTAATGCATCCAGCCGGCTGGCCTTCGCTAGGCTTTTTTGCAAATCACCGGTTCGCAAAGCCGCGGCAATCCGCGCCTGTATCTCAATTGAACTGGATCCCTTCCAGAGGAAATCAGTCACACCTGCCTCCAGGGCCTGAATCAGCGCTACTTTGTCCGCCAATCCTGCGATGACCAATATTGGCAGGTGAAAACCGGTGGAGTCCGCGCCAAGCTCGGCGAGAATATCGAGCCCCCGTCCATCTTCACGAATTAAATCAACGATGACCAAACCGATATCTTGGTTCACCGAACTCGGGTCGAAGTCATCCGTACCCCTGAGAATGTAACCTTTTTCCAACAGAATCTGGGTAAAGTTTCTGATTTCCTCAGCCGATTCGGAGATCAGGAGAACGCTTTGGGTTTGACTTGGCATGTGAGTACTCCTTTGAAACAACAGGTGCACCATGGCGATCCATGAACAATTATCCTCACGGAAAGCGCTCAAGGCAAGCTTACTTTCAATTTCGTCACCTCGGAAAGTTGCGACGGAAGGCATTAGAGCATTAGAATGTTCCTAGAGGGAATCGAGCGAAGTAATGAAGTTATTGACACAGTCCAAACACAGCTACGGCCTACTACTTGCCGTTTTTATGGCTATCACCGCGATAACTCCAGCTTTAGCGGCTAAAGGCGCTGAAATCCGAGTTCAAGGACCGAATTCCACCTATAAAATCGAGCCCAAGGATGGCACCGAAGACTGGAAGCTTAAAGGCCCCGGGATGAACGGGTTCAGCTTACAACCGAAAAAAAATGGAGGCTGGGTTGTTCTCGACCCTGCAAACACCATTCGGCAGCGGTCCGAAAAAACGGGTGAGCGGGACATGAAAGTCTTGGACCCCGAAGGAAACCTACGTCACACCGTAGAGTTCGCAGGCAATGGCTTTTCGGTCATGTATCCTGATGGCAGAGTTCTATGCCGTATCGTACTGGTCGACGAGAATAATTTTCATATTCTTAATGAGAAAAACGCAATAACGATGACTGGCCGCGCAAAGGGTAAAACCATCACGGTTAAGGATGTCTCAACCAAGCAGCGCCTCTTCAAGATCAAAGGCAAAATCACCATCGAAGATGCTTCCTTCTTTGCACTGCCACTTCAATTTACTGAAACCGTGGTCATCTGGAAAACAGCGACTCGCTGACCTCTGCTATTCCTGCAAGAAATCAACAGCCTCACTCAGCTCTGGATCTATACCGGCCGCGAACTGCTCCGCCGTCGGAACCACTTCAATATCTGGAACGACCCCGATACCATGAAACTCGCTACGGTCCGGATTGAGTAATCGCATCCCAGTGAAAGTCATCTGAATCTGGCCAGGTAACCACGCGTTGGTGATGGTGCCATTCGTGGCCGCACTGGGCTGGCCCACCACAGTCACATTCGGCAAGTATTCAATCATTTGTGAGAAGCACTCAGCCGCTGAAACAGACTTGTTACTAACCATCAGCACGACATCGCCCTGGAAAACGTTTTCTCCTGCTTCAAAAGCCCAAACTTCATCTACAATCCCAAAACGCTCCGGACCTCTCCAAGTAGGATGTCCAAAAATCGGAGCCGTGAATGAATCGGTGTGAAAGTTGCGTGCATATTCGTAAATATCAAACGTTGGATAATCTCGCATATCTAAAATCAAATCGACCGAGTCATCTAGAGCATTCACGGTATCCCAAGGGAAATTCAAATCAGTAGTCACGTTGCCGTTTAAGTTTAAGTAAAAAATATCAGCCGCGCCCATATCGTCCATGAATCCATTGGCACGAAAGCTTCCGCCCCAAGGTACCCGGCTGTCTAGGTCCCAGCCCATCGACTCTAATGTTTCGTATCTTAAACTACCATCAGGTGCTCGAAGCTTGAGCGTCTTTGTTCCAAAAACTTCCTTGAGTTCGTAAGTGGCTTGAACGAAACGGTAACCATCAGATGATGCAGAATAGCGGCTCATGGCTTCTGCATACCAATCTGCTACAGGCACACCGTCGACTTCAACAATCGTGTCACCCGCGTTTACACCCTCTTGGATCGACATCCGTACAACAGGCTCACCTGCAACATTTTGAATCTGAACCCCAAGATACCCGT
>JABJBS010000032.1 GCA_018668695.1 Deltaproteobacteria bacterium | reverse complement strand
CATTTTATTCTCCGCTGGGTGGACCTCTATCTCTCAGTCGAGGGCCCGGTTAATAAGTTAATAGTCGGTCATTGAAGTTGAAATGGTTATCGGCGGATTAGCGAGACTGTTGCTTGAAAAACAGGGCGGCTTCGTACTCACTGCGAATAAAACCGTAAGCGACT
The DNA here is from genome assembly GCA_018668695.1 of Deltaproteobacteria bacterium. Classification (NCBI taxonomy): domain Bacteria; kingdom Pseudomonadati; phylum Myxococcota; class Myxococcia; species Deltaproteobacteria bacterium. Next base: position 11,488 of record JABJBS010000032.1, on the reverse strand, counting down.
GTTTTTATTGCATATTATCTTTTAATGAAGTTAGAAAAATAAGTCCCAAACCGGTTAGAAATAGGAATTATCCACTCGGCGGTGCATGTATCTCCCCGCCCTGACTCTTGCAGAGTGTGGGTGGGGGCCCGGTGGAGTTTCAGGCCTTACTGGGCGCAGCGGAATCCGGTCCCGAGGTCACGGGCGTTCGGATTACCGTAGAAACGATAAGAGGCGCGCACGCCATTCGAGCTGCTACCGTAGAACGACCCACCACGGAGTGCGCGCGCGCTGCCGTCTAGAGGACCTTCGGGGCCTACCCAGCCTTCTGCTGGCGTTTCAGCATAATAGCTGAAGCTATACCAATCAGCCGTCCACTCAAACAGATTACCAGCCATATCCATTGCGCCATAAGGGCTTGCGCCGACGCTTAAACTTCCCACGGGCCGAGTATCACCAGGGCAACCATACATAGCAGTCAGTTCACAAGTGGCTTCTTCATTACCCCATGGAAACCTTCTACCATCAGTTCCACGGGCTGCTTTTTCCCACTCAGCCTCTGTGGGAAGGCGCTTACCTTGTGCTTCACAATAGGACTTAGCCTCTGTGTGGTTTACGTAATTAATGGGCCGAGTATCGCGGTTGTTGTTGTAAGTGCGTAACTCGCCGCTAGTAGAGCCCTCATAGACGCAGTTGCCGGAATCCACACAAGCTTTATACGCACCCGCGCTTACTTCTGTGGTATCGATATAAAAGCCATCCAAGTACACCTCGTGGTAAGGGTATTCGTCTCCAGCACAGCTTGACTCCTCTTCTTCATTACAACCCATCCAAAAAATTCCTGGCGGCACATAAACCATGCCTTCAACCATATTGTCTGGGTCGTTAAAACAAGTTGAGAAGTCAAAACGGCAAGCATCCAGGCAGCTGACATTGCCCGCCTGATAAACGCTGGCAATACTGCTACAGGTAGCCTGCTCCAAGCTGGGCTCGCAGTCTTCTCCACCACCATTAAACACAAAGCCGTCACCACATGCCGCTATTCGGCAAGTACCATTTTCACCATCGGGGCAAGCATCGGTGAGTATGCCGTTGCCATCATCGCAGGTTTCAAAATTTGCACCGTCTACCACGCCGTCACCGCAGTAAGACAAACAATCCTTACCGCAATAATCGCCGCCATCAGTGTTTCCATCATCACATTCCTCAACACCGTCAGACTCAACCACGCCATCACCGCAGTGAGCGCGATAACCGTCACAGGTTAAATTACAAAGCAGACGAGTGGTTAAGCTCTCGTTGTAGGTGTCGCTGTTTTCAGAACCAGCATCACACACTTCATCATTGGTACGGCTGCCATCGCCGCAGTAAGGAGCCAATCCGCTGCAAAAGGTATTACAAACCTGTGCGCTCCCGGAATAACCATCCGTGTTGCGGGATCCGTCGTCGCAGGCCTCATCTCCTGCCACAATGCCATCGCCGCAAAAAGAATCACCATCGGTTACACAGACCATGGCAGTGCCATCATCGGTTTCTTTACACTCGGCACCGGCTGGGCATTCTGAGCCATTCTCACAAGCCAACGCAATCCCATCTGGTATTTTTAAGTCAGCGGTACACGCGGATGTGACACACAGCACAGCCAGTGCGCCCATAAGATAACTTAGCTGAAACCTGCTATTCTTCATGGTCGTCACTCTCACTAAGCAGCGCCCAGTCCGTGAAAAGACTCATCACTGTAGACGTCAGCGCAAGCGCCCCACCTGCAATCAAGCCAATGTTACCAATCATCACATAATTCTCAGCCTTGCTTTGTGCATCGTGAAATGGATTCAAGCCTTCGCCAGAATAAAATCCGTCCCCTTGCCCTGCTCCACTGTTGTAATGCGTCACCTCCTTTTGCCCCAAAAGCGCAAAAGTGCCACCTACCGTCAAAGCCGCGACCGACACGCCAATGGTTGTCAGTGTGATAAGCGGCGCAATGGGCGGAGGATTCAAACGCAGCAGCACCTTTTTGGCCACGCCGCGCTTGGTTCCTGGCCGGTTGGGCCGGTTTGGATAAAGCTCTTCTACGGCAGGACCAAGAGCTAAAAGAAACTCTTCTCCATTACCAATGGTTAGGCGCTTGTTTACGGTGCTTACCACCTCTGCCCGCCTTTGATTGATACGGCGCACAAGAAAGCTGCGCCCATCGGACTCTTCTGTTAATCGGCCCGTGATGATTTCATCCACACCAAGAGCACCAGCTATCTCTGCCAGGCACGCCTCATCCGCATCACAACCCATCGCTTGGCGCTGCGCCTCAAAATTAATCATCTCGCGAATTTCGTCCATGCCAATCACGGAAGCACCTTCAAGCTTTCGCACCTCGGAAAGCAAAGATGCCGTGATGATTTTGCCCATGCCCTCGGGAATATTCACCAGCTCTAAATCATAAACAGCAACTCGATAGGTTTCCTGGGGGCTATTATCTGCGCAGTTATTTTGGCGGCTCATCGCACGGGCATCCCGAGCTTTGTCCAGCACCGCAGTCTGAGATTTTACAATATCGCTGTCCAATAAATCAGGGTTTTCTGCGGCTACTCTTTTGAGTTCAATCGCGGCTGCGGTCTCAGCAATGGAGCCTGCCTTCTGGGCATAGAGTGACGGTGTGACCAATAAAAACAGAAGAACAGAGCCTAAACATCGAAGCATTACACAACCCCCGCCTGCATGTTTACAGAGTGCAAGAGGCAGCTCAAGCTCTTACAAACTCAGCTGAGATATAAACGGTTAATAAATTCTGGATTAGATGATGGAGCAAGTAAGGCTAGATATAAAAGGCAGGTCAAAACCATCTAAAACATTATTTTCACGAGACTTTTCAACGGCCCATGAGACAGAATACTATTTTTAGTGAGCGCAGAATACCGTTGAAGGAGTAACTGCCGTCAGGTTGCTCTGAGAGCCTTCGACTTAGGTGGGAGTTTGGTTGGTAAGATAAAGCAGTACATCAGATTAAGTTTTAGAATTCAAAGCCCAGGTTGACTCCGACCGATAGCCGGTGTCCGCCCACCTCATATGTTTCATGGTTAACCGAGTCAAAAAGACCACTCAGCGAAGCATTATATTGACGCTTAGCCAGATCAACTTGGCCACTCCCCCAAACTCCAAGTACAAGACCGGCAGCTGGCCAGACTCTCGCATCCAAGCCTACACGTGCCCCGATAAAGGGTAAAATCGCAAAATCAGAATTATCGGCAACGCTTTGAAACATACCATCGTCAATAAAGTTGTTGAGCGCATGCACACCAACTTCTCCTACCGTTTTAAACTGCAACCAGTCTGCCAAGTCATGTCGCCAACCGAGCATAGCTCCAAGGTTGTAGCGTTGACCTTCAAAAAGAACTTCTCCAAACGTTCCCGATAGTCCAGCCTGAAACTCACTCCAGTTGTAAGTGGCGTCCACGCCCACAAGAACGCCGCCGCCATAATAGCCCTGCTTACATTCCTGGCACTGAATTTCCCGGATACTTCCATCAAAGATTACGCCGAATCTCGTATCAATGGACCAGTAAGAGGCCGAGTCACCATTCTTATACTCTTTCACAGTACCCGCCGCACCCGCCAAAGGGGCTGCGAAAAACACTACGCACATCGCTAACAATACGGTCCAATTCATTTTTTTCATCATCAACTCCTTAACGCAAAACATTCAAAGCATTGCGTCCATCAGGTTGCGATTAAGACGAGATAGTATTTATTCGGATTCAATCTTTTCGGTTGAATATTGGACTCAAGACCGAAGTCCAAAGGCAATTTCAATGGCCAAATCAAGCAGTTAAAAATGTACAAATCGCGATCAACGGCTGCATTTTAACAACAACAATAAACGAACCCTGAATACACGCGCTGATCCATGATCACTTCGTGCCTGATAGGTAGTACAACCAATATTTTGGCCACCTTAGTTGCTTCCGTCGTCGTGAGCGTATCGACAATAGCCCAACCGGTCTTACCCTAAGTGATGGTTAGGTTTGAAAGGTCGTATCCCTGAACTTTGTAACCTCCATCGGTTACTTTAAAGAGTTCGTGAATATTGTTGAGTGTCGCTTTGCACCAAAAGGCTCGGGTTATTGATGGAAAATGATAGCGCTCGGCACAACGTCTTCCGGATACTGCGTAACCAAAGGAGCGTTGAGAGAGCTGCGAGCTCCGAACCAGTGAATCCCTAGGTCCACCAGAGCGCTTGAACCGGCATCAGCCACACTCTTTAACTTAATCCCGACCTTCACCGGAGTCTTTGGAATACCCAGTTGAAAAGTCGTGGATTTACTTTGAGAATAGTTGTCCGCCATTCGATAGCGTATACGGATACTCTCTAAACTGGACACTGATTCGTTTAGCTTCGTTGCAGCGTCCTTCGAAAGTTTCGGTTCACCATTCATCCAAGAAACCGGAATGGTTTTGGACGGAGTTGAGAAGGTGGCCTCAATAAGTATTGCGTTAGCCAAACCTTTCGGATCCATGTCAGCCAGAAAACTGAACGAAGACATCGCTCCACGCAGCACATCGGGACCGACTCCAATCGCTTTTGCCACTTGCTCTGACAAACCAAGAGCATCGGAACCCTTAACCAAAGTATTGAAGCCCTCCAACGAGACGGACATCGCTCTAACCAGCCCCGTACCTGGTTGAGTCTGCACTGTTTCAACTCCCGCTGGTGGCGGAGTCCATGCAATATAAGCAGACTGGTAAAGCATCGTATTGATCAACGGTGTTGCTGGTTCGTACTGACGCGGCTTACCATCTTTTGCTAGTAAATCCTTGCTAGCCACAACGGAAGCTACAGCGGTAGCTGTGAGCTTGGTAGAGCATTGTGTATAAGTGAGCCGCGTGTCCTGAGTGAAAACCACTAGATTCTTGGAACCGGATCCCCCTTGTTGCTCACTCATTTGATAATGCTGCAGGCGGTAGTTGGTAAACTTCTTAGAAATGGTTATACCGGCCTCTGCCGTGGCAGCGAATTTAGCCAAGGAAGTCGCGGTTAAGCCAGCCGAGGCTTTCACCGAAGCCGACGCTTCCGGTTTGTGTCCAACAAGGTTCAAAAAACATAAACCAGAAGGAATTCCATCTCCCAGCTCAATCGTTGGAGTTTCACGCGAATATTCTTTTTCGCGATGAGCGTGGGCATGTTTATAAAGCAAGGATATCTTTTCTTTCATCAAGCGACGATTTTGTGCAGGAAGCTTAATGGCTTCTCGCACTCGCTCCAGCGCTCCTTTGATCTCCTCTAATGAAGCATAGCCCGACAAACCTTTCTCGGCTGACATTGCACGCACCAAATCATCGGAAAAAAGTTCCATCGCCTGATTTTTGACTGTCCTCTTATCGGATTTATTAAAGCGGCGGGCCGCCCATGAACGCGCCAACTGAATGTCGATATCACTAATAGATTTCTCAATATTGCGTAAATAACTTGGGTCCGCACCTGCGATGTAATCGGCCCATGCCAAAAAGCTCATGGCATCACCCAATGCCTGCATCAGGTCTTCAAATGGGATGTTTCCTTTGGTTACAGCTTTTTGTATTCGCGTCCAGAAGCCTAATTTAGGTAGCAGATTTTGGAGTACCCCAGTCTCGGATTTCCTTAAAAATAATTTGATGCGCTCTTTGGTACCCTGCCTGGTTCCTGCCGGCGCGACGTAGTGTCCAAATAACTCTTTTAGCTCCTGGGAATTCGCACTAGAAAACCAACTGGGCGCTGGGTCACGGACATGTAGAAACTCCCCACTGTAACTTATACCTGCACTCAGAGACGCTTCCGCCGAGGCACCAACCGCAAGCTTTTCAAGCACTGCTCCACCAACCGAGCCATGCTTTTCTTTTACGGCTTCGCTCATAGCTTTAGATTCCGAATCCTCGGTCATCATGGTCTGAGTACCGGCGTCCGAATGACCAACAGATGCTTTAACGCCAATGCTCGCACCCAAGCTAACAGAGCACTCATTCAGCTTACCTTGGGCCGCAATAAAACAAACGGGCTTAGCTCCGGATGAATTGCCTATGATGCTTTGACGAATGGTGACCAAAACCGTTTCGGAAGACCGCGCATAGTCCCCACTGGCTTTTACTTCGGCCGTAGCAAAGCCGGGAAGAAATAGCTTTCCAAAGTCAACGGCGACCTCAATGCCGCCACCGGCGCCCGCTACGCCATAGCCTTGAGCGGCCTGTCCCGGGTAACTAAAACCCAACTTCATAAATGCATTGAAGAGCGCGTCACCATTAGCCGCATAACCTTCGGCTGTTTGATGCTCATACGAATCGTGTGCTCGAATTAAATCTTCAGATACCAATTCCGCGGTCGTTGGACGCTTATGAAACTGGCGTAGTACTCGAATAATATTATCGGCCATTGAGGTACTCCTTGATTCCGAGGAAAACTATACCGGACCTGCTCAGGGGTAAAGATACAGTTTTGGTCGGTCCAGGGAAAAGCCGAGCAAGCAAAATACTGCGCCAAGAAGGCAGTGGTTGCCCTGAAAATTTACTGGTGGTTTTTGTTGCATTTGCCGAATACCCTCCAACGAGCCGTCTGACCCATCAATCAGCTACCGGTTTAGGTCTCAATAGGAAGTCATCTCCCAATGCGATCCAAAGCACACCCGCAGCTTCGTAAGCGGCGCGACCTTACCTAGAAGCCAGTTAAAAGCAAAGCTGGTGTGTAGTCCGCGACAGTGAGCTCGATGAAATCTAATTATTCCAGTCGCCTATAGATTAGTGGGAGATCAGAGAAACCCCGACTCAGAAATCCATGCTCGCATTGATACCCTTGAGTCTGGCGCGCACCGTTTTGGATTCGAAGACCTCTACGGCGGCGGCGACCGTGATTATGATGATTGCGTATTCGAAGTAAGCGGAAGCGATGCAGACTGGCTTGAATAGACTAAAGTAACAAATCCCCTAGAGCGGTCTTTCGTGTTTAGCGGAAGGCCGCTTTTTTTTGAGGTCCCCTCAAAAAAAAAGAGTGTGCACTCCAAAAAGCACACACTCTCATCATTTCTCACGCTATGTTCTGAGAGATTAGTCTACATACTTGATAGCGGCAGCCTCACAAAACGTATTCGAAGATACTTGGTTTGTGGTTCCACTCACAGCATCACCCAACAGGCTGGCTTCAGTGGTTGTTGTGCTCGTATTGCTACTCTCAGAGTAAAAGGCAAGAGACACAACTGCATCAACATCACCGAATTTGGCCTTAGCCGCATCCAAAAGCATCGCACGAACAGATGCCAAGTCCTTGCCCGTAGTCACAATGTTATCCATATCAACAACAACATATCCAACAACCTGAACCTTGCGACCTTCTACCTGAACATCGTCGTTCATATTAGCAACGTACGGGACTGAGAGCGTCGAAATCTTTTGCTGATTGACAGATCCGATACTACACCCACACGCAAATGCTGTAGCCATTACCAAAGAAGTAAATTTAAATAATTTCATAGTTTTCCCAATCGATTAGAACTTTTAAAACATCAATAAGTTATTGCGGCAGACTAATTACTCTTTGGCTTAAGATCAATTTAAAAGAAGATTTGAATCACCACTCTTTTCCTGATTTGCCGTACCATCTGCATAACGAAGTACTCCTGGAACGACTCAAAAGGCACATCGTAAAAATGACCGAAATAACCAAGACCGAAAAAGGCGATTCTAACATTACTGTAGGTGATCTCTGATTTTTCAGCGTAGGGTTAGACCCCTGTCAAACAATAGAGCGTTTGGCTTTGGTCTAAGCCCTTGAGGTCAAATTCTCCCGCAGACTCATAGCCTGCATCAGGTAGATGGGCCTTCACCGCAGATGAATTTATCGATGGTTCCGCCGTGTTCGAAAATCACTTCATTCATCACCGTGAGATACTCGTTAAGAATCTCCGAAATACCCTCGGGACCAAGCCGCTCTGATGTGGCGGTAAATCCCTTGAGGTCGCTGAACAAAATGGTCACTTGGCGAAGCTGCGCGGGCTGCTCCATGCTGAGCTTACCGTCGAGTATTTCCTGTACCAGTTCGGCCGGTAGATATCGCTTGCACACGCTCTCGGTGAGATACTCATTGAGGCGCTTGATTTCTTTTTCACCAGATTTAAGCTGAAGCAAATTGCGAATGGTCGTGCTTAGATCCACCTTATTAAAAGGCTTCCCAAGAAAATCATCGGCGCCAACGCCCGTGCCCACAAACTTGCTCTCTTCGTCGCTCTTGGCGGTGAACATCACAACCGGTTGCCGCGAAGGGTCTCATCCTCACGAATCGCCGTGACCATTTCAGGACCCGACATATTCGGCATCATCCAATCCGAAACAATCAAATCCTGCACATGCTCTTTTGCCGCATCTAAGCCTGCCTAACCATCTTCGGCGGTGACCACCCTATAGCCCATATCCAAGGTCCTGGCCTTCACCCATACCCTCTTCTATGTCTTGGCTCCCAAAGCGAAAGAGAGTGAGCAGAATGATTAAAGGATACACAAACGAAATCGCAAACGCCCAAAAGCGTTTTGTCTTTTCGCTAAGCTGCATGAACGCCATCGTTTCCCTCAAATAGACGCTTAGTTATTCGCAAAAAGCGCAGCGCAGATTGTCTTGGGTGTCATCGCCAAAATAAGTGAGGCCCACGCAATACTCCTGCTCACCCGCACCGCAGGTGATGTTGCAGTCGGTTGCGCAATTGTTACAGATGATGCCGTCTTTTGCTGCGCAGGAAGAAACTCCGTCGGAGTCGCCGCAACTAACCAACAACAAAGCAAAGAAGATTGAGCAAAGGATTAAACCGTATTTCATGACCACTCCAGGAAAGGGATTTAGCGTAATTTTATTGAAGAACGAATACGAAAAATTAGTTCATTATCGCACATCACTGATTGCATTGAGTTCCAAAGCGTCCACTCTTTCTGTTCGGCAATTTTGTTCATCCTGGCAATCATATTCACGAGAGACCAATAAGGCATCTGCCACCAACTCAATGCAAAGGGTGTTACGCGTATAGTTCATAGCCACGCCGCCAACGGTTGCTGTTTGCGCATTGTAACTTGTGGCGACTAAAGCAGTTCCCTGCACTTCACACTCAACGATTTTTCGCGAGCGAAATAAGAGAGCATTTGCTCCTATCTTCTTCGCGCTGTCTTTAATGTTGTCCCATAATTTTTCATCTGGGCTAACAGTTTCTCGGGACGTGTTTGCACTGCCTAAGCCACGAAATGAAGCAATCACCCGGCTTGGCTTATTGGTTGGCTTCAGAAATACTGGAATCTTCCAAAGCCTGTTTTGACCACGAGTTTTACCACGAGCAATATTATCCGTTGTTTCCATCACAACATGGATTCCAGGATGTACACGGGTACATGCACAGAGTCCCAGCAAAGTTAAAAAACCAATTCCCACGAGTACTTGTCGAAACACCATATTTATCGCCCCCTGCTTTAAGATATAACCACGGTTCATAGACAAATTCCTTAAATAAATCCAATACATGAAAAACCACTTATAACCTTGCCAAACCCAAACCCAGCCGCTAAGGCAGCGCCCTATCTCGGAAACACTCTTGATTTGGTGGAATATTCAGTGACCGCAGTATCTCTCAAAGCCTTAGCCAGCATCGATAAGCAGGCCTGTGCCGCGCTGCGCGATAGTCTCATTCAAGAGCGCTACGCCGTGATTTCCATCGACGATGCCTCAGCTCAAACCGCGCTGGTGGAAGCGGTAAACCAATTCGACCCAGAACAAACCTTTCGATTCCCAGCCCGCGACGGCATCTCGAACTACGATGAAACGAATAAAGCCTGCTTCGGCATTCTCTACCGCGCCGCCCTCACCTTCACACAGGCTATTTTAGAAGCCGAGCCCAGCTTAACCGAGAGCTTCCCGGTGGTGGCGCAATCACTCGCCGAAGCCCTGCACCCAGACTTTAAACTCTTCGCCGGAGAAGACACCAACGCACCTTTTTCTTCCGCCGATGCTCCCTTTGCCCACACCTTCTTCAATATCTTCAACTACGACCATGGCATGCTCAACGAGCACAAAGACCGCGGCCTGGTAACGGCCATCTATATTTCTCCGAATAAGAGCGGTAGCCAATCTGTAAGCCAGCTTTGGGTGGGACGAGGCAACAACGATTGGGTGGCCATGGACGCGCTGGTCGATGGTGGCCAATTTGTGGTGTTCGTGGGCGAAGAGCTAGAAGAGATGGGCAAGCAAGTGGGGCTGGATTTTCTGGCGGTAGAGCACAGTGTGCGCGTCGTTCCCCATGGTGAGTATGTATCTCACTCTCACCAGCGCCGAGACCCCGATGCGCAGGCCTCAGGCAACCGCAAGAGCGCCGCTTTGGTGCTTTGTTCTTGAAGATTAAGCAGCCTCCTCCACATAACGAAGAGACTAGTCTTTCCCTGCACTTACGCGCTAAGCTCTAGTCTCAGGGCTTGGAGTTAGATAGATTGAAATCTGGCACGCCGAGTCGCGCAATTTGGGGGACATAAAATATGAGACTGCAGTCATTACGTAATCACTCATCCGCTAAGCCATGGTTGGCTCTGGTGGTTTCTGCCGTCATGCTTATGGGTCTGCCCAGTCATGCGGGGAAAAAGAAAAAGGGTAAGCACGCCAAAGTCTCCCTCACGATTCAACTGCCGAAAAAAGGAAAAGGCTTCACGCGCCCACAGCGTAAGAAACTTCGAAAAATTGCCATTCACCTCAAGGCGCACCCTGAACTCGGCAACATCACCGTCGTAGGTCACACAGATTCTCGCGGTAAGGCGCCTATGAATCTAAAGCTTTCTCTCAAACGAGCAGAGAACGTGAAAGCGATGCTTATTAAACTGGGCGTAAATCCCGAAAGATTGGTCGCCGAAGGCAAAGGCTCCACTGAGCTGAAGAACCCTAAAAAATCCAAACGCGCGCACCGTCAAAATCAGAGGGTAGAGCTCATCCCAACTCCAGTGGCCAAACCAGAAGCAGCAGTCGCCGCCGCTGCTCCTGTTGAAGCTCCTGTTGAAGCTCCTGAACCTGCCCCAGCGCCTGAAGTATCCGCGGAACCCGCCGCTCAACCCGCTCCAAAAGTAGCAGCAGCGGTACCGGTTACGCCGCCCTCTCCACCCGTAAAAACCGCGACACCTAAAGAAGCCAAAGCACCTGCCAAAACATCGATCCCGAAAAAGATTAAAGAGCCTACCCGGCCTAAGGCAGGCCCTATGACGGCGCGTAACGAAGCTCCCAAAAAACAAGACACTGCTCCGGTTCAGGTTGCAACTCAATCGTCATCAAGCAATGCACCTCTTTGGATAGCCTCAGGCGTTACCATTGCCGGCGCTACCGCCGCCATCGTGCTCGGTGCTGCCGCTTCATCCAAAGCAGACAAGCTCGACACGCTGGTAAGGGGCACCACCGATTACGAAGACATTCGTGATTCCAGCGCTCAGTTGGCGCTCATCTCAGACATTTCTATGGCCGTCGGTATTATCGGGCTTGCCACCTCACT
>JABJBS010000031.1 GCA_018668695.1 Deltaproteobacteria bacterium | reverse complement strand
CCTTTAAGCAAAAACTCATCTGACACCTCGAGTTCGTCAAAGAGTTCACCTACGGTTCGTCCATCAGCTTCTGGGTCCCGCAGAGCCCTGGTGAAGGCCAAGACAACCTTTTGCATGGTTTCCATAACATCAGGGCTACGTTCGATGTTATGACCGTCTTTAGCAAACCATCCAGCGAAGGGTGAATCGAACCAGTCGTGGGCTGCGCCGTGTGAGATGGGCTCGACATTAATTTCTTTTAATAAAGCCCAAAGGTTTGGCCACTGTCTTGCTCGGAAGGCTCCAAATGCAGGATCACGCCGGTGTTTGCCGCCGTCTATATCCTTCGCACATGCATGACCGCCTAATGTGGGCAGCCGTTCAAAGACCTCAACTTGATAACCGAAGCTTGCAAGCGCGAGGGCTGATGCGAGTCCTGAGGCTCCGCCGCCGACTATGGCGACGCGTTTCGAAATGGGACAATCGTATGGGTGCGGAGCAGTGGCTTCGTTGCGAGCATGTCTTACGCGCTGACTATTTGCATAAGCGCTGAGTCTGGCGCGGTTGAGGCGACCCAAGGGTAAAAGCAGTGCAGAGGAGACATGAAAAGGATTGAAAGCGAGTGATTCACCATCCACGGGATTTTGAGCCGGGATCTCCAGGCGCGCGACGCAATACCAGGGACTCTTCCAGTCGATGCGTTCATCGTCGATGGGGCAGCCGTGGCTGTCCGCGTCCTCAGGATCGGCAAATTGAATTTCTAAATTGAAGTCGAGAGAGTTTCTAGCTTCACTTACAACAAGAGACAGCGCTTCCTCAAGGCAGCGGGTTCCTCGCTCTTGAATGATGCTCTCGTATTTACTTCGCTGAGCTTCAGGTAAAACATCTGCGGCATCTTGGGTCGGTCGCAGTCTGTATTTTACCGCTGCTTGTTCGCCCCAACGAAAGGCTGACGCCGAGTATTGTGTTTCGTTAAAGACCTGTTGGACGGCTGTTGTTCTCGAGGCTGCATAGGAGTCACGTAGAGCTGAAGCATCTTCTTGAAAGACAAGCTCGACCGGGTCGTTCGTCATAAAAACAGGAGAATTAATAAAGAGCAGGTCGTGTGCTGTCTTACCACGCGGGGTTAATATTTTGAGGCCTAGACCAACTGCTTGGTCACCATCATTATCAGGCATGGTCTCGAAGCGAGGGCCACCGCTGGTTGAATATCGTAGGATCACAGGAAACGTTTGTTTGGTTTGGCCAAACACACCAGGCCTCACGCTATCAATAGGTAAGGGTGGAAGTGTCTGCTCTAAAACATGGAGCTTGGCCTCGAGGACGCCAAGGCCACGTGCATGAATACCTCGAAGAGCTTTTCCTTCAGGCCCTAAATCAGCCGGGCAGCGGTAGGTGTCGACTTTTTCAGAAAACCAGTCATCGATTCGGCGGTGGTCACTGAGTTCTCTTCCCGCGAACCTGTCCACTGTTGCGATGAAGGGGCACTCGGTGATCTCCTCGCTTTTCTCAGATGACTCTGAAGCGCTTTCGTCACGGCGGCTCTCCATGTCTCGAAGGACGCTTGGGTCGCGTTGTTGTCGTGCAAAGAGTTCGAGGTCAAAATCGGGGTCGTTTTTAGCAAAATCTGCCACGATGGCATCGATGATTTGCGATGGTTCTTGATCATAGGTCTTGGCATAGAAGGAAATTATCTCTTCGGCGGAACCGCCCGTTACGAGAGACTCTGGATTGAGGTCACCATCTTCACCGGCGAAATGATTGACCAGTGTTGTGATAATCGCCTGTTTATCTTGCCCAAAGAGCTTGGCATAAAACTCGATGATTGCGTCGGTTAGGGAACCGGGTGAGAGGTTGACTGCCATCAGTCTTCGCCCTCGGAGTTGGGTTTATCCGGTTTCGATTTTTTCTCAGGAGGCAAGGACGCGATTGAACCAAAGAGCATCCGAGATCCCACAGGAAGCGAGCCGTAATCTTGGCCGCGTGATTGCCGAGGCGAGCCGTCTCCCTTTAAAGCAGGTCTGCTAATATCTGTGTCTTTGGTTTTGCGGTCTTGTTTGGAACCAAAAAGTCGCACTGAACTGACGGGGCTCTCATCTTTAATGACTCTCATCTCAATCGTATCTTCAAGCGATGGACCCTCGCGCGTTGATTGAGAAACGGCTTCTAAGATTCGTTGGAATCGGATTGCCAGAGCGTCGAGCTCTCGCTGATTCATGAGCGCGGCCTTACATCGCCAGTTGCCTTCGAGTTCATCTTTCTCATTCATCTTAAGGTCCATGATGGAATGAGAGTGCAGAGGAAGACGATCACCGGTTAATGATGATGTGGCTATGTTCTGAAAGACCTCAGACTTAAAACTTCTTAGTTCTTCGACTTGTTCTTTTGGGGGTTCTTGAATGCTAAGCACGGCCCAGCTGAGGTGCTCACGGAGTGAAGCGTCGTGACCGAGTGCATCGTGAAGAAGCGAGAGAGGAATGTCGTGCTCGATTGCTTGATGGAAAGTTGAATCGTTGGCGCTGGCCATATCTCGAAACGAAGTTTTACGAGGGACCCTTACGCGAACCAAAGTGGCTTCGCTGCATGGAGCAATCAAGTTTTCTGTATTGGCTAATCGACCTTGAATAGGTGTTTGAATGATCAGTTCACGTTGACGATAGTGCCTAGAAAGGACTGTGGCATAGGCTGTAATAAACACGCCACGTAGGTCAGTTTTCCAGCGAGCGCAGGCTGCTTTGAGACCCGCCATGGCTTCGGAACCTACTTTGAGAGCTGTAGAGATAGCTTCGAGCGATGCTCCCGGGTTTCGGTCAGCGGGAATGCGGAGATGCTCCAGGGTTCCGCGTAAATAGGTTTTCCAAAATCCGATACGACGGTCGAAGGCATGGGTCTGCAAAAGCCCTTGCTGCCAATGCGCTACATCAACGAGTTGATATGGCAGTGCTCCAGTCACGTCAGGGTTTTCCACGTTATCTTTGGCTTGTGCGTAGAGCTGAGCAAGTTCATTGCGCAGGATGTTAAGAGACCAGTGGTCGCAAATTGCGGGATGCAGAACTGCAGCGATAAGCATTTTATCTGAGCTGAGACGAAAGACGTGAAAATCGAAAGAGGATTGTTCCAGGTTCAGATGTCTACCGATCAACGTATGAACGCGGCTGTAAGCTTCAGTCTCGTTTTCTGCATCTTCTAGGTAGAAATTATCAGAAGACCAGTCTGGTTGAACGAGTTGTCCGTAGGAACCATCGCGGCGTTGTTCAAAGGTTGTGCGCAGAGCCGATTGCCTTTCAGTTAGCCATTCAACGGCTTTTTGAAGCGCCTCCAGTGAAATGTCTCCTTGTAACCAACCACAGAGCATTAAATTGTTGGGCTCTGCAAAAGGGTTGAGGTGTTCTTTAAGCGCGGCTTCCTGTGCATAGAGGAGCGGGTGGATAACTGTTGAGATTGTATCAGCGGCGGCTGTGGGGTGCGCCTTCAGATCTGGCATGGGCTCTCTGGCCTTCGACATCCCAGTTGCGTCACCTTCGATAAGGTGGGCTGCCAAAGCTGTCGCCGTATCTATTTTTAAGAGAGTACTGATGCGAATGGCTGCGTGCGGGTGCTCTTTGTTAATCGCCTCAATAAGCTCTCCAACTGCCAGCTGGGACAAATTGAGTGCTGGGAGAGAGGTCTCGGGCGGTAGAGGCGAAGGTGAATGGGTAAGCTGAGTTAAGGTGCGAAGAATCATAGCCAATGTTTCTTCGTAACCAGGCATGGAATTGAAATCACTGACGGGCGCAGTCCAGATGCCATGAGGAAGTGTGTCGAGGGTATTGTCGAGTAATCTTTCTCGGGCCTCAAATCTTCGTAGTTTACCGCTTGAGGTTTTAGGAATACTGCCAGATTGAATCAGTGCAATGGTCGAGACGTCGACTTTGTGCTCGGCGGCTAAGCAAGTACGGATGGCATTAAAAACGGTTGGCTCATCTAGCTCAGGGCTTCTAACTTCGGCCACAATTGCAAGGCGCTCTACCGAAGTGGTGGTTTCTTCATAAGACACCGCGGCAATTCGGCCTGGGCGAAGATATTGCCGGGTATTGGTCGATAGAGTGACTTCAAGATCTTCAGAGTAATGATTTTTTCCTGCGAGGATAATCATGTCTTTTTGCCGCCCGCAGATGAAGAGTTCACCGTTTTCTGCTGAGATAAAACCCAGGTCACCGGTGCGTAGATATTCGTTCGTGTTGTCAGGTACGCCTGGGAGCCGGGCGTGAAAGGCAGTTCGGGTAAGCTCGGGCTCCTTAAAATAGCCAATGGTTTTACTACCGCTTGCTACCCAAACTTCGCCAACTCTCCCAGGAGGCATTGTTTCGAGAGGGTCACCATCTGAATTGATTTTAACAATTTGAAGG
>JABJBS010000030.1 GCA_018668695.1 Deltaproteobacteria bacterium | reverse complement strand
CATGTTCAACAAAACACACGCCGCAGCGTTTCTATTGATTGTTTTCTCCTCTTCGCTGGCTCTCGGTAAAGACCTCAGCTCCAACGAGTTACACGCCCAAGCCCAAGCCCTCTTCGAGGATATGGAATACGATGCGGTTATTCCGAACGCCGAAAAAGTCATCAAACACCCGCAATCAACAACCGACGAGAAACTCAATGCCTATTTGTTATTGGGGAGCTCTCTCGTCATTGTTGGCAACCAAGTCGATGCTGAGATTCCGTTTCGAAGTGTCCTGAGAATTTCACCCAATCATTCCCTGCCCGAGAGCGAGTCTCCGAAAATCTTAAGCGTGTTCAATATGGTCAAACAAGAAGAGCAAGCCATCCTCGATCAAACGCGGGCGATGGAGCTTTCCATGCTGCTCCAACAAATGTCGATTATCGGAAGCATTGGACAGAATCAGACCGGCGGAATACCGCTCGAGTTTTCATATAGAATTCGCGACCCGCGCGGAGTCGTTGACCAGTTTCAAGTGAACTATCGACGCCAAGGTGAAAAAAGCTACAGCTCACTTGCGCTTGCACAAGATGAAGATGGTGAGTGGGTCGGTGCGGTCACCGGTGAATGGACTGAAAACGAAGACGGCTTTGTGATGGAGTACCAGCTCATCACCACAGACTCCGTGGGCGAAAAACTCATTTCACTTGGAACGCTTGAAAAACCGCTTCATATCGATATGGCTCCCGGTACAGTTGCCGGTGCGGTTCCGCTCTATGAGAAAGTTTGGTTCTGGGTTCTTACTGGCGTTGCGGTGGGCACCATTGCAGCCACAAGCGGCTATTTCATTCATGAACGCTTGCAACCTCAAGATGGTGCAGCCTTACTTGAGCTGGAGTAACACTCGTGGCTGATTCCCAGCTTATTTTTGAGAAGTACCGCCTCGTCAAACGCATCGCGATTGGGGGTATGGGTGAGATCTTTCTCGCGCGTCAAAGTGATACGCTCATCGACCGGTTTATCATTCTCAAAAGCATGCTGCCCGACCTTGCAGAGGACGAAACCTTTGTCGAACAATTCCTCGGTGAAGCCAGAGTCGCAGCCACGCTCAACCACCCAAACATCGTATCTATCTACGAAGTGGGAGCCTGGGAAGGCATCTACTACATCGCTATGGAATACATTGATGGAGATGACTTAACGCGTCTCATCGGGGGAGCCCAAAAGACGCGAGAGCTTATATCACCGGTCATCGCCGCGAAAATTGTTTTAGAAGCAGCCATTGCCCTTGAACATGCTTGGCTTGCTAAAGATATCGAAGGCCGAGCCCTCAACATCGTCCACCGCGACATCAGTCCACAAAATATCATGTTGCGCCGTGATGGTGTCGTGAAGGTTGTTGATTTTGGTATTGCTCGGGCCGCAAACCTCGTGAGTCGAACCCAAACGGGCCAGGTCAAAGGTAAGCTCTCCTACATGCCCCCCGAACAACTTCTCGGCACCAAAGTGGATTGGCGTGCAGATCAGTTTTCGCTCGGGGTCGTATTTTGGGAACTTGTGACGTGCGACCGCTTAATCAAGCCTGGTACCTCTCATCTGCAACTTATCGAGGCGACGACTAAAAACCCGATGGAAGATCCTCGGAGCTGCGAGCCCTCCATTCCGGATGCAGTCGCTGAGGTCATCCTCAAAATGGGCGCCCGAGCAGCGGATGACCGTTATGAGAGCTGGAGTGAAATTAAATCGGACTTAGAGTCTTTTATCAGAACCGCCGAGCAAAACGGTCAAAGCTCAAGCATTGCTGATCTGCAGGAAAAACTTCTTGGCGAAGAGCTCAATAAAAAAGCGAAAGAAACCACCGGTTCAACCCCGCAAAACTTTATGATCAACCTTCAAACACCCGGCACTGTTCCTCTACGTGGACCTGAGCCGGACGATGATGATGAAGATGACGTTGCCACAAGGGCTCATGATATCCCTCAAACTTCGGGATCAGCTCAAAAAGATACACGAATAGATACACGTCCGGGGCCGCAGCGGGACAAGGTAACTGCACCACCAGAACGAAAACCAGAGTTAAGACCAGCACCCCCGAAAAAGAAAACACCTCTTGTCGCAATGGCTCTGGCGATTGGTTTAGTGGCGGGCCTAGCAGGCGTGCTAAGCCAACAAGCACCCAGTTTGGCTCCTACCGCTCCTCCAAAAGTTGAAGCACCGGCGCCTCAAAAAATTCCACTCGCGATTCAGGTAAACGGACCCACCGGTGCCACAGTCTCCATAGACGGTAATATTGCACCGCAAAAAGCGCCCACTGTTTTAGATAATCTAGCACATGGCGAACACCGTCTGATCCTAACCAAGGATGGCTACCCACCGATCAAGCAGACCGTCACCCTTGATGGTTCGGTCAACCCTCTTATCGTGAATCCGGCTTTACCTCCGGCCTTTGCTACTCTCGTCTTAACAAGTAGACCCACCAAAGTTGGTATTTACGAAAATGGCATTTTGATTGGTAGCACCGGTGAAACACCGCTTTCACTCACACCTGGGGTAACCCACAACTTGGTCCTGAAGAAAACCGGCTATAAATCATTCCAGCTTCCCCTGGCCCCAAAGGCCGGGCAAACCATTGAACAAAAAATTGTTCTTAAACGTTCTAAGGTTAAAACAAAGAGAAAACCTGCGGCCACACCTCAGCCGGCTACGCCTCAATCCACCCCAGCCGCGCAGCCTGAAACCATCGTCCAAACAAAAACCATCGTCATCGAAGATAAGCTTGGTTTCCTCACACTGAAAACCAAACCTTGGAGCAATGTTTTCATCGATGGCAAGCCATACGGACCCACCCCCTTCTCCAAGCGTAAGCTTAAAGCAGGGAAGCACACTATTAAGATGGACTATAAATTAGAAGATGGGACCGCCACGTCCACCACACGAACCATTACGATTGAATCAGGAAAAACCAAAAAGATTAATTGGAAACTTACGCCATGATACAGAACTTCGTTTCATCTGCTGCCTGCCGCTCCTGTCTTCCCCTACTCGCCTCCTCGCTCCTGCTTTTCGCTTGCAACCGAACGCCAGATGTCAGTTTACAAGTCGTTGACAACACTCAAGACAAACGTATCTCCGCATTACTCGGTGAAGGTGTTGAGTTTGGTTTCCTAGAGGACGACTTAGAGACCGATGGCGAAGAAGATACAGATAACTACCAGTGGGTACTTCTGCAGACAGACAGCCCCGAGACCGACCGTATCACCGTTGTTCGGCCAGGAGCGTCCAGCACTGTTCCTCACCCTGGCTACTGGGTCATCGCTCGCTCCGAAGGTGGTGAGATTCTTGGGCGCGGTTACCAACGCATCCCTTTTAGCAATTCAGAGAAAGCAGTCGCCACAGTTTATATTTTAGATTGGTGTGGGAACTCCGACAATAAGGGGAAAGTCTGTGCCACCGATGACAACGAGCGAACCATTTGTGCTCCCACCGACCCAACCGGATCTTTAGCCTGCTCTGCTTCAAGCTGCGGTGACGGCGTTTGGGATGCGAGTGGAGAGAGCCCGGAAGCCTGTGATATTTCAGATACAGACTCCTACAGCGCCATCCCCGACGGCTCATCTTGCAAT
>JABJBS010000029.1 GCA_018668695.1 Deltaproteobacteria bacterium | reverse complement strand
GATCCGCGTACAAACGGGAGGATTACCAAGTTGAGAAAAGCATGCAGTACCCGGTACGCATACTCGAGAGGTGGTACAAGCCTGTCCTACTTGAGTAACCTTATCTAGGTCTTCTTCCTGAGGAGATTCGAGGCATCGATTACCGCCAGTAAAATACGCACAGTGCATACCCTCGTCACAGCTGCTTTCAGTAAGGGAGCATTGGTCGTGGTGCTCCCCGAGGAACATAGCAATATGAGGTGCTTCAGATTTCCCGGCTGATTCGCAAACGGCCAGTTCTTTTTTCTCTCGCGTCTCATAAAGAGACTGCAGGCTGCTGAGCATTCTTCGTGTGAAATAGTGTGGCATCTTACAGCCTTCTGCGGCTCCAATCAGTGCGTCGGCGAAGTAAGTTGCTTTAGGGTCTGCGCAGTCGGTGCCATCGGCTCCGCGGCAGACGAGCTTTTTATTGTTTGCGGCGCTAAGACATTTTTTGTGAACACACTTTGAAATAAGAGCCAGTCTTCGAGAGGTGTATTGCAGGACGTCGATGTCGGGATAAGCGGCGTAATTTGGCAGTGCAGGATACTTGTTTTCAATTTTAACGAGGTCTTCAACGCCATCAGGTTTTTTGGGCGCGAGCTCACTTAGAGCCGCGGTACAATAATGTTCGGCCAATTCTTTGGCATAGCCTAAATTTTGTTCAAGTTGTGCTTTGGGCTTACAGGTCAGTTTACCGATATCAATCTCATTCTTAGACTTACCGCTCGTGCATCCTGAACCGACCAGTAGGCAGAGTGCTAAGAGAATCATGAAATGTTGAGATAGGATATTTTTCATAGCGCTTATCTTTTCTGAATCAGAAGTTTAGTTCGTAGGACCTGTTGGTTAAACCCTGCGAGGGATCCACCATTGCTGTCCCTATTGATATAATCTGAAGGCACTTCGGTGCAACTTCTCGGGCTTGCACTTGACTGCACCGCCGCCTCACATCACCATAGTAAGAGGGAGCCCGATGATTCGAACATCTTCACGCAATTGGTATATATTCTCAGCCTGTTTTTTTACGGTTTTGGGCTGGTCTGTCGTCACCTCTGCCGCCGAGCCGGTTGTAGGATCATGTGACCTTCCGATTGATGTAAGAGCGACTTTGGTGGCCGAGGAGGTTCCGGAGTGGTCGATTGCGATGATTTATAACCGTGAAAATAAACACAACGGTTCGTTTAGTATCAACAAGGGCAAGAATAGGGTGATGCCAGGAGTCACGCTGGTTGGCATTTCAAGTCTTTCGGTGCTCCTCAAGACGCGGAGCGGATTGCAGCGATGTATTGCCAAAGGACACCGTTTTAAAGAGGCGCCGAAAGGCCCCACTGAAGAAACGCCGCGTCAGGCTGGCCGGAGATTTGAACCGACCGAAACTGAAATTTCTGAAGAGGCTGAGGCAGTACTTCTGCAATTTACTAAACTCACCCACGATAAGAAGGCGAGCAAGCCCGGCGAAGACAGCCCCGGGATGTGGTCCGAGTATGCAGCCGGCATGGCTAGAAAAAAGGCGGGAGAGGGTGGCCACGGCTTCAGGCTCGAGAAGTTAAAGAAGGACACGCTCCTCTATGGCATGGGCTTACGAAGCTTTGACATTGTTAAAACTGTAAACGGTAAAACCTTCGATGACCCGGCCAAGGCTATGGACTTACTCCAAGGCGTATCTGATGAATCCGTGATGAGTGTTGTGGTCAAGCGACGCGGTAAAAGTGTGAAAATTGATGTTCAGCTGGACTAGCGCGAACATATAGATCGAGATCATCCAAAATTCATAACTTACCTAATAATGTATAGGATTTTAGCTCCATACGGCGCCGAGTTGATCTATCTATTGGATTTTAGGATCTTTTTAATGCGTTGCGACACTCCGAAAGCTGAATGTTGGCGAAGAATATGACTCAAAGTTACCAATATTATGAATTTTTTGATTCATAATTCGTTCTCTTTTCAACCAAATTTCATTTTAATAATGAAGTTGAATTTTTGAAAATCTTCGGAAACAAGCGCGACCTATATAAGTGGTTGAATATATTACGATAAATGGAGGCTTTATCTTCTCGTGATTTAGCACCCCTCTTTGGCACGTACGTTGCTTACCTTTTAAGTGCTGAGCGAACTGGCACTCATATTTTACAAGGGGGAGCAGCCATGAAACGTATCTCAACATTATTTTTAACTGTGTGTTTAGCAGGCAGTTTTGGTCTAATCGGTTGTTCTGGAGAAGAAGCTCCAGAAATTGACCGCGTCGACCTGAACGACCGCTGCGATTATGCACTATCTACAATCCTTAACTCAGACGAACTGATGGCATGTGAAGTGGCATTTGAAGTTTGTGCCGACTGGGAACTCCAAAACCTAGTTTCGCAGTTCGAGTGTGACACCGGTGAAAAGACCGAAGGTTGCTCGGAAGAAGGCCGTCCAGATGTAGACGACACCTGCTATGCACAAATCACAGTGATTCAACCACCTGAGAACAGCCAGTATTATACCGATAACGGTCTCTTCTCTTGCCCAGGAACCAACTGGTGTGGACCTGGTGATTTACACACTGATAACGTGCCTCCAGCGCACTGTAACGATGCAGCCTGTCGTCGACACGATCACTGCGATAACAGAGGCCAAGTAGGTCATACATCATCAACACTTCTTTGCGGTTGCGATAAGAAAATCTATGACTCGTCGAGCTCTTCAGTTCACTGGTTGTCGAACGCAGCGATTGGCGTAACATTCTGGGGCTACACACCATGGCCTTGTTTGGGACGTGACACAGTATGTACCAGCCGTAACTGGTGGGGCAGCTGCCGAAGCACTTCATATCGCTGGGGACACCGATACTGGAACAAGTATGCAGGTGAGAATCAGGAACACTACATTGCTGACCCAATGGGTATCAGCGCAAGTAGCAAAGGTTCTGACCAGACTCACTGTGCTCAACAATAAGAAGTTAGTTTGAACAAATAGAGCCACTCTCCATATGAGAGCTTAGGTTAGCCAGCGCCCCGCCGGGAATGACGAAAGTCACCCCGGCGGGGCTTTTGGTTTTTGGGTAGGAGCGCATCATTTGTATGCGCTTTTTTGTTTTTGATGAGACTCTTTCGTAAGTCATTTTAATGCGAGAGTCATCGATTTGTCTCAGGTTGAGAAGAGAGTTTTGACCCGACCGATTCATAATTCCTATTCGTTTGGTCCAAATGTCACTTTTCCCATGAGTCAAAATCTTCGCATTTAAAAGCCGCTGAGCCAGTGCGTGCCCCCTAGGGGCTTGTGAAGATTGAACTTTATTTATCGTTCTAAGATTTCAGCGAGCACTTATTTTTGGAACGTACGTTTCGCTGGGGACAGCGATTCTGGAACAGGTACAGCGGTGAGAATCAAGAATACGACTTGGCTGACCCAATGGGCATCAGCGCAAGCAGCAAAGGTTCTGACCAAACTCACTGTGCTCAACCATAAGAAGTTAGTTTGAACCAATAGACCACTCTCCGCATGAGAGCTTAGCCAGCGCCCCGCCGGGAATGACGAAGGTCACCTCGGCGGGACTTTTGGTTTTTTAGCGAGGCAGGATGTTCAAAGCACCGACACTCTAAGGCGGGCTTCTATCGAGGGTTGGCAGAAGGCAACTGGCGCCGAGTGTAAGCATAAATGTTAAGTTGGATTGCGTGACTAAACACTGACCTGACGGATGGACTTAGCTTTTACTGAAGACCGGACCAATCAAAGTTGGCTCCGAAGAACTGCCTTAAAGGTGCGCCTTGTGAACTTAACACCAGGCTGACCGGAATCTCCACGGCCGATTCAGGTAAGTAGCGTTCAAAAAACTCCGGCGTTCCAATCACGGTATCGATGCCAAGAGTTTTAGCAGTGGTTTGCACAACCTCTAGCTCGTCCATTTGAAACGACATGTAGATGACACGGTGTGTTTTCTCATTGGCCTTTGCCCAGGTTTTGAGAGCGGGGATTTCTTTTTTACAAGCGGTGCACCAGGGCGCCCAGATGTTGACGATGACTTTTCTCTTATCACCCACTCTTACGAGCGCCTCATCTTTGCCGGCAGGGCGTTTAAAGGTCATGTGCTTGGCCTGATCGACAAGTGTACTTACAAGCGGCTCAGAACGGTTAAGCGGCGTGCTCGTGGGCCCGGAATCGCGGTCGATGGTCACAAGCTGGTTCGCTTCAATGCCTTGGTAGGTTACGCCTATGCCACTTGGCCATTTTACTGAAACCGTAATGGGAGAGCTGCACTCGCCTAAACCAAACTGAGCCTCAAAGGGGCTTTGTGCCAAGAAGGAGTGGCCGGCCGTGATCTGGCGCACTTGCTGCTTCGTACCACATTGAAGGGTGACCAAGGATCCAATGGCATCCGGGTTTTGACCTTTTTGCTTAAGCTTCACGGTGAGCGCCCCGCGACTGGTTTTTAAATCGTTGCGCAGCACTTGAAGGCTTTGTGTTTGTAAATTGCGAATTACAAGATCGGGGTCACCATCTCTATCGAAGTCGGCCGCCACCACGGTGCGGGCGTCAAAATTAAAACCCAACCCTGCCGCAAAATGAGTGTAGATGAATCTGTCTTGTTCGCGGGTAAAGAGCCGGTTGATTTCTCTTCCGGAAAAGCTTTGAGCCTGATCGCCGCCGGTTCGCTGAGAGCCGCCGCCAAAGAAATATTTATAGTCTTTGTCTTTTCGAAAGAGCCTGTCCTCTTTGGGAGCGAGCGCATCGATGTCTACTTTTTCACCAGATTTTTGCGGGATTCGGACGACAACCTGCCGCCAGTAAAGGCTTCACAAATCTTTGGTTCGGGTGCCCGTGTAGTAGCCGTTGGTTTGGTAGATGTCCTCGTCGCCATCTAAATCGTAATCAAAAGCAATGGCGCCCCACGCCCAGCCGCCATCGCGAAGCTGGTAGGCACTTGTTGCATCGTTTTGCGCGCCCGGTTTGGGGTTTAGAAAAAGATTGTTCCCGCCAGCTGATGCGAGCAAAGCATTTTTCACTTCGGGAGACTGACGCTCAGCAAAAGGGACGATGCGGTTTCCTGCATTGGAGAACATATTGGATACATAAAGGTCCAGTGCTCCGTTGCCATCCACATCGGTCCAAATCACGCCCATCCCCGCGCCCGGGTGGGCCAGATTGTACTCGCTGGCAGACTCTCTAAAGGTTCCTTGACCATCGTTAATATAAAACCGGTTGATGCCCCAGTCGTTGGCTACATAGAGGTCAGGCGCGTTGTCGCCATTTACATCCGCAAATGCCGCTGCGTAGCTCCAGTCGGTTCCGCCAAGGCCTCTCGTTTGAGCCTCCTCGCTAAACACGCCTTTCCCATTGTTGATGAGAAGCAGGTTCTCACGGCCATTGTTTGCCTCTACAATGTGGTTGGCAGGCTCTTTCATAGAGTTTCCATAACCGCCAATGAACGCGTCGAGATCCTTATCGCCATCAACATCTATCACCGCGATATGGGTATATTGAGACACGAAGGACTTACCCTGAAATGCCTCGATGGTGTTGCGTACGAAGATACCATCTTCTCCTTGGCGATAAGACTGCACTGGCCAAGCCGTTTCCGGGGTGAGTGTCATATTGGCAACGAGCAGGTCTAAATCCCCATCGCCGTCAAAGTCCGCAAACACAACGCCTCGGCTGTTTCCTGCGTCGGCCACACCCAGCTTGCTTGCTTCTTCAGAAAAGCTCCCATCTGGGTTTTGCATATAGAGAAGATTGGGACCGCTTCGGGCCACATAGATATCGAGTAATCCATCGCGGTTCACGTCTACGGTGCTTAAGCCGCCAAAGTCCAGGTTACCGGCAGCGCCAAGTTTTAAAGGAGAAAACCCCTCTTCATCAAATTTCCCGCTGCCAACAATGGACTCCGTGATGTCGCTAAAAAGCTCTTGCGGGCTATCTACAAGATAACCCTCCAGGATTTGGAAGCGATTGAGGTTGTTTTTCGAATCGAAAGCAAGCTCGAGTGTAAGGTGCTCTTCAAGTACATGGCCAAGAATATCAAAGCCCGACAAATTAAGAGTCGTCTGGATGACTTCCTGTGCGCCTTGAGGTTCATAGAAGTGAGTGTGGACATCACAGATCTTTATCAAACCAAACATCTTAAAGTGGTCGCGAAGCGCGCCGGTAAATTCTTTCGCACTCACCGAGGCAACCACTCCTGTATTCAGGTGCTTAATTCCCATCGGTTGTTCTGGTTGTCCAAGCGGCAATTGGGGGTGGGCGCTTAGGTTATGTGAGACCGTCTCTTGCGTTTTGAGTTTATCAAACCGCTGACCCAGGGTGAGTGCCTTGCATAAATCTTTTTTCAAAAACCCTTGAAGGGTACTGGCTCTTTTTTCTCGTTTCGAACTCTCGTCGACCCAGGCCTGCATCTTCTCAAATTGGTCGCGCTCATTCTTCATTTTCGCTTGATGTTTTTGCTCGGGCGTAAGCTCCGGCTGGGAATTGCATCCAGCAAGGAGGCCCAAGAAAGTAAGGCTTAGTAAAATGAAGAAAAGTGAAATGCTTCGTGATTGAATCATGGCTAAAGTGTACTCTGGCCCAAGGGGTTGGTACAACAAATGCTCCGCGTTCTAAGGGCTGATTGAGTTGGATAAAAATCGATGACGAAAACTTGGTCTAAAATAGTGTCACACGCGAAGATGCTTCGCTGGGACCGGGTTAAAGTTGCCGACGACGAGGTGCCCCTTCCGATAGTTCTCGATGAGGTTTGGCAGCCAGAACGAGCGCACTTAGAAAGTTTCTTAGAGATCTGCCCGGGTTGGCGACACTCAGAGATACTGCCACCGACCTATCCACAGGTGGCATTGGCCGGTACCCACCTCGAGGTACTGGCGCACCGCTGCTTTCCCTACAACCCGATGGGTATTGTTCATGTGAGTAATCGCATTGATGTCCTCAAACCATTGCGTGTGGATGATGGCCCATTTGACGTTCGGGTCTGCTTAGAGAATTGGCACCCCCATCGCCGCGGCCGCCTCTTCGATATAAGTACCCGCGTTTTTCAAGACACGAGACTGGTCTGGGAGTCGGTGGCTACAGCACTCGTGATGAAGCAGAAAAAAACTTCAAGCACCGCTCGAGCATCTTCACCTATTGCCCCGCCGAACTTAAATGCTCAACCAGGCGATACCATCTCGGTACCCGAAGATTTGGGTAGGCGTTACGCGCGCATAGCCGGTGATTACAATCCGATTCACCAGCGGGCCTGGATGGCTAAACCGTTTGGGTTTAAGCGAGCGATTATTCACGGCATGTGGACTTTTGCTTGGGCCGTCCATGAGCCTGCCTCCCGGTCTGAGCCGGGGCCAATGCAAATGATGGGCTACTTTAAACGACCGGTCGCATTGCCGAGTGAGATCTGGCGCGAGATCAAAGAGGGTTCAGATAGATCCCAGGATATCACTATTTACTCCCAGCCGAGTCCAAAGGCCTGTTTGGAGATCTCTCTTTGTCTGGCAAACCCTTCTTAGAGATTGTTTAGCAACTTCTTTTTTTTTAAGACGATAATGATTGAAAGCCTCTTTCCTTTTGGTTTGGGGCTCTCAACACTACGAATATCAATAGACAATATTGGAGGCTTACTATGCCATCGATACCTTTGCGTGCCGGTTTTCCGGTCTCCCACATGCCGCGATTCACTGATTTATCAACGCGTTTACCACCCAGGGCAGTGCCGGTATCCCCATCACCGCGGTATTTTGTAGACGATGCCTATGTGGCCGGCCGAGTGCGAAGTACAGCGACCGCGCTGCCGGGATTACCAACTTCACCAAACCCCGATTCAAGTTCCTATCGGATCCCGGGCTGGGCGGTGGCGGGTACTCTTTTGGGAGCAGCGGGCGCAAGCTATGCACGCAGCCCTGAAAATTTTAGCATAACACCCAGCGAAATAACCGGTGAACTCTTCAAGCCACATGCTTGGAAACAGAAAGTACAAATTGGTGAATATCTAACCACGGCGGTAAAGCTTGAAGAGAAACTGATGAAGGCTGAGTCCAAAGCTATTCAAGACGACCCCATTCGCAGGCAGACCACCGAACGCTTAAGTCAAGATGGCTCGAGTGTCGCTTGGCTGGACGTCAAAGGAGTGTTGGAGGTGGGCGCGAAGTCTGGCGCAAAATTCCCCATGCAGTGGGTTGCTCAGGGCGACTTTGGCTTCAGTGGTGAGGGTCTGCTTTCTTACCGCGTTGTAACGCCCATCAGTGCTAAGCTCGCTGACGACCTATCCGCCCACATCACCGCTGGTAGCTTGGTGCTGCCAACGACTCAAAGCGAACTCCTGGCAATGGAGCCAGGCGCTGAGTTTGAAATTGTGGGCCATGCAAAACTATCCGGTCAAGGCGGCTTGAAAGCACACGCCACGAAGATTGGAGAAGTCTTAAAGTCGGGTGTCCGGGCCGAAGCGGGCGCATCCGGAACGTGGCAGGGAAATATAAAAGTACGAATCAAACGGTTGCCCGGTGTGGGCCGATTGGAAGTGACTGTTGAACAAGACACTCAGCAAAAAACAACTTTGGCCGCATCTCTTCAGGCATCCTTAAATTATCAAGAAGAAGCGCTCAAAAAATGGGGAGACGATAATCTTGGTGCGGTTGCTACGAAACAAGGCGAAAAGAAACTTAAGGCTTGGTGGTCAGCTCACGAGAAGACGGCGTTAGCTTTTAATAACTCAAACCACCACGCATCGAATCAGCTAGCCCGATTTGTGGTGGATACTCAAAGTGAGACAGGACTCAATGCTTATCACTCTCTGCTGACTTTAAATCTCGATCATGCGGAAGCTCTAAGCCAAGGGCCTGGTCATTTTGTCGAGTCTTATCGGAGTACAGACAACCTAAGCGAGTATGACTCCAAGACTAATTTTGATGTAGCTGGATATAAGATTTTACTTTCCCGGGCTTTAGAAGCAGAACGGATGAAAGAAGTGAGGCGTGATGGTGAGGTGGTTGAGCTTGTGCGCGGCCATGAACTCTCGATGACCGGTGGTAATTTCATAAGTGGTTATGAGAATATTAAATGGGGTGCGGTTACAGCATACGATACGCAAACAAAAAGCGAGACCACTTTCTACAACCTACTTTACTCAAACGAGGATCGCGTCACTCATGATGACGAGGTTGATAGCCTCTTTCGGTTCGCGAAGGCTTTAAACGTCGATTATGAACACGCTACGCGCCATGAAGTAGATGATTCGTGGAATATCTTTCGTTGGTTCACCTCTGATGACAATACCCAGGTGGATGCAGATCTGTATTTCTCACAAGACGGCGTGGAGCAGGTGGTGCGCAGCTCTTCAGATGAGGCAAGACGAGCTATTTTTCGTGGTTGTGCCAAATTCAATCCAAGACTTGAAGGTCTTGAAAACCTGTCGGCGCAAGAATTTGAAACGGCTTTGGAGTATGCCGGTGAATACCGAGACCTACAAGACGCCATGAGCGGTGAGCCGGGAGCAATCATGGTGAGCGATGATTATGTCTCGCGCCAGTACACAGCACTTACGGGACGCGACCTTTTTGTCGATATCGACGCCCTGGAGGCAGCTCAAAGTTTTATGCTGCACAAAGATTCCCTGGCGGCCGATGCGAGCGAAGATGCACAGCGAAGATTTTTTGTTGAGCTTGGCCGCACGCACCGTTTTAGATTTATGCCGACCATTCTAGCCTTGACCAGTTTGGCTGGCCGAGAAAACTTGATGGTTAATGCTCTTGGGATGCACGGTGACAAGATTGATTTAGATGCTAAAAGTGAGGGTGCTCTCGTTTAAGGCTGGAATCTGTTGCGCTGCATGCTCGGGCTGTCATACTTTTAGACTCTGATGGCAGCGGCAATGAACCCATTTGTTCCAGAAGACGTTTCTGGGCGAGCGCTTCGCATGCGTAAAGCAATCTGGTCACTCCAGGGCCGTATCGGTCCGCGCCGGATTATGAAGGCTTTGTTTCCAGCACCCTCCATTAGTTTTTTCGATGTGAAGAAACATCCAGGTGTTCAGGGCTATGTTGGCCTCACCATTGATGATGCTTTTTGCTCGCCGGATAGAGCGCCGTCTTCGATGATGGGAGATGTTCGCGCCCTGCTGCAACGTACCGAGGCCAAGGCAACTTTCTTCGCCATGCTCCAAGGTTTTCGGTTCATCGATGACCCGTCGATTAAAGAGCTTTTAAGCGATGGCCATGAAATGGGAAATCACTGCGTTGCCGATAAGCCTTACGATAAAATGTCAGAGTTCGGTTTTGAGGCAGCCCTTGAGAAGACCGGTGAGTCGATTGAGGCGCTTCAAGGTTTTCGGACCCCTTGGTTTCGGGCTCCCCACGGCAAATTAAGCGCTGTCATGAAGCGTGTGCTCGAAAGATATGGCCTGATCAACATCATGGTCGACTGCTACGCCAATGATCCCCATATACCCGATGCGCGCTATCTGGCAGATTTCATTCTTCGCTACGTAGAAGATGGGTCGATTGTGCTTTTACATATGCCTGAGCGTGGTTTTCGCGAGTGGAATTATGATGCGTTGGCCCGGGTGCTCGATGGACTGCGGCAAAAAGGCCTTAAACCGGTCACTATATCTGAGCTTTATGGACGCGCTGCGGCTTAAAAAATAAGTACATTTCACTTTCATTTGCCCTTACCGAGGCTTTTACGAGTTGTTAGAATTTCGTTCGAAGGAGAACGCCCATGTTCCAGTTCCTTAGAATACCTATTGTTTTGACCGGATTGGCTGGTCTCGTAGCTTGTGGCAGCACACAGGCTGGCGAGGGTGGTGAAACCGAGCAAACTCCCTCTACACCCAGCAGTTTACCGGCAGATGTTGAGCTTTCGGATGCATCGCCCATTGAAGATGGCGTGTACGAAGTGCGCGGGCCTTTGTGTGAGACCACGGGAAGAACCCCTCTTTATGATGGGCTGCACGAGCCGGTGGAATGGCACGATTTCAACTATCTAACCAAGCGAACCAAAACCATCATGGGTGATCGCTGGTATGAGATTTACGAAGATGATGATTGCCGGTTGGTCATCACAGGGGGAATCGCGCTGAATGAAGGCGGGATTTACCAGGAGACGAAAGAGCGTTCCCATTTTTGGAAACCGGCGAGGTGTTCGTTTACAGCATCCTATACGCCGCCCGAACTTACAACCGGCTGACAACGCCGTGACTCTCAGTTTGAGAGTCAATTTAATCAAGATCCTTCCAGTGTACTTGGCGCCGTTTTGTCCGAGGTCTGGAACCCGTACCATGAAGTTTTTAACGACGATGAAGACACTGCGCCGGAGGAAGCCTATTTGAATGTAGATGCCAGTTATCAGCTGACCACTCCTGATGGTGTGGCAGTAGACTTTGGCTGCTCGGCCGGTGACCACTTATTTTTCGAATGGGATAGATTAGGTGATGCGGTTATTCCGAATTAAAAGCCTTGTCCTGTTTTGATAATTTTTGAAAAGCGTCTCTTTTAGGAGGCGTTTTTTTTTGCTTCAAAGCATATCTTTTCACCCTGGCCGCCTGGTTTTAGGGTTGTTAGCTTTCGCCACCTGCTCGGGGGGATTCCGAAGCATTCGTGGAACACAGCCATGTTCACACACGGAGAGGAAACATGATGAAAAGTTTTAGCGCTTGCCCGGCGTGTTGCGTTTTCATGACGGTCGTAGCTCTCGTCGCAGCGGGGCACTTGGTGGCCTGTGCAGAGGCGGGAACAGGCCACGATACGCAAATAGGATCCAGTGATTCAGCCAACCCATCCGCTTCGGATGATGTGGATTCGTTAAATGAAGAATCAGCCAGCTCGGATGTAAATGATTGCACCTCCTGCGGAGAACATCAGAGCTGCGTCGATGATGCGTGCGTGTGTGATGAAGGCTTTCAAGATTGTGATGGACTTGCGGAGAATGGCTGTGAAACCCAAGGCGAGTGCTCTTGTGAGACAGGATCCCAGAGGCCCTGCTATCACGGACCGGTGGTTACCCAAAACGTTGGAGCTTGCGTGGGCGGAGTGGAAACTTGTGTAGGCACGGGGTGGAGCGCCTGCGCCGGTCAGGTACTTCCCACTGAGGAACTTTGTGAGCCCAATGGCATCGATGAGGACTGCGACGGTGAACTTGATGAGACCCAAGATGTTGACGGCGACGGTTGGTCTGTTTGTGATGGTGATTGTTGTGACGATCCAGCCACTCATTGTGCACTGGCACCCGCTCTTGTAAACCCAGGTGCTTTTGATGTGGCTGGCAATGGTTTGGATGACGACTGCGATGGCACAACCGATAATGAAGTGGCCTCCGACTGTAGCTCAATGATGATTACGGAGGCGGTGACGGGTGAAGATCTGATGATGGCCATGGACCTTTGTCAGTTCACGGAAGGTCATCCGGACATTTGGGGAGTGATGGATGTAGAGCTTACCCAGGCAAGTGGTGAGGGCAGCCCGCTTGATTATCAGTCAGGAGTTTTGGAGGGCCTGGGAGAGGGCAGAATGCCACCGATGAGTCACACCACATTGGCAGTTCTTTCATCAGGAGATGCAAGAGGTGTAGGCGACCCCGGTTATACATCGAATATGAGTGATGGTGATTCACAGGACTTAGGCCCGGCAGGGTATTTGGAAGCTCATAATTATGCGTTGGAGACGACCGATGCATGTCCTGTTTCACAATCCACGTTTCACGATACGGTCCAGCTCAGTGCGCGCATTCGCGTACCGACCAATGCTCAAGGCATTAAGTTTCAATTTCGGTTCTTTACGTACGAGTTTCCGCTCTATCTCTGTACGCAGTTTAATGATTTCTTTCTCGCTCTTTTAAGCAGCGAACACCCGGCAATTCCTGATGATAAAAATATATCCTTTGATGCGGCAGGCAACCCCGTGTCCGTTAACAATGCCTTCTTTACCACGTGTAATGCGCTGACTTGTGGAGATCCAATGACGAGCTATCTCTTGGCTCCCGACTTGGACCAAGATGGTTGCGCGGATTCACTGAGTTGTAACATGGAGACCAATCAGTGCGAGACAGCTCTCGGTGCCTGCCCGGATGGCTCTCAAGATCTTCAGGCATTTACGGAAAACATCAGTGACGCCGGAGCTACAGGCTGGTTAACGACGACGGCACCGGTCGTTCCGGGCGAAGAGATAACACTTAGTTTTCATATTTGGGACACAGGAGATTCAGCTTATGATTCATTGGTTGTCATCGATAATTTCCAATGGCTTCTGGAGCCTACTGAATTGATCACTAAAAATTAAGGCCGAGTGTGTTGCATTCCGAAGGGCCACCCATTAAGCCCACGTCTGTATGAACGCGCAAGAACCATATAGCTTTGAGCCAATAGGCTATTTAAAAAGCTGCTTTCAGGCACGCAATGGAACGCCTCGCCAAGCGGGACTTGCCCCAAGTGCAAAAGCCACCTTAACGCTCACCTCAAGCCATCTGAATAATCCGGCTTTTAGCCTTGAAGGGCTCGAAGGATTTTCTCACGTGTGGCTGATCTTTGTGTTTCACCTCGACCGCCATGCTCAAGATTCTTTGGGAGAAGAAAAGGCGCGAGGAACCGTGAAAAGCAAGATAGCGCCGCCAAGGCTCGCAGGCGAAAAGCTCGGTCTTTTTGCGACACGAAGCCCTCACCGGCCCGTTCCCATCGGTTTAAGTTTGGTAAAACTTGAAAGCATCGAAGGAGAGACACTTACTTTCGAAGGTGTGGATTTGGTGAGCGGCACGCCCGTATTGGATGTGAAGCCTTATATTCCTACCTGGGATGAGCCGACCCGACTGCAAGCAGATTATGAAGAGCACCGGCCGAAGGTGCTGCTACCGGATTGGGCTCAGACGCCATCTATATATGAACATGGGTTAGAGGTCGCTGTTTCTGCCAAGGCGGCCCAAGCGCTGGAGACAACGCTGGCGGATGAGCGCTTAACCGGTACTCTCTTGCCTACGAGTGAAGCGTTTTTATCGGTGCTTGCGCAGCTTTTAGCAGCAGAGCCGCGTTCACGTTACCGCCGAGACATCTGCTCCGACCGGCTTTATTTTGTAGAACTCGATGGCCTTCATGTCACGGTTTGGTTTGATGGCGAGCCCGGTCAGGAAGTTGCAGAAGTTTTAAGAATCAAACCCGTAGAGGTTAAGCAGTGAAAAGGTATTCACCAGCATTTGAGCGCAACCGAGATCCTGTTTTGCAACTTCTTCAGAACTGGACACAGGGGTATCACCGAGTTCTTGAGATAGGCAGTGGGCCAGGACAACACGCATGTTATTTCGCTGAGCATCTGCCCCACCTTGTTTGGCAGCCGAGCGATGTTGAAGAGTATCTTCCAAGTATCGAGCAGTGGCGCGAAGATGAATGGCAGAGCAATCTAAAGACACCCCTGCATGTAAACTTGTTGGATGCCTCTTGGAGTCAAGGCAGTGCCAGGGGCTTCAGTCCAGACTTCATCTTTGCCATGAATGTGGCTCATATCGTTTGTTACGAGGGAGTTGTAAGCCTTGTTGAAGGTGCGGGCGGCCTGCTCAAGCCTGGAGGACGCCTCTTCTTTTATGGCCCCTGGCAGATTAAAGGTACTGCGCTAGAACCAAGCAATGCCCAGTTTGATGAGCGTTTAAAAGCAACGATTCCTGGAGCCGGTATTCGTGAGTATGACGCAGTTCTGGAACTCGCGCAGGAGCAAGGCTTTAAAGCCGGCGAGATGGTTCGCATGCCGGCAAATAATTGCAGTTTTTACTTAGAGAAAGTTTAGCTGTCGCAGCCAAAAACTAAGAGAGTGATATCATCGTGTTGGACGCCATTGCCGATGTGAATGTGAACATCATCAATGATTCGTTTACCGAGGTCTGCCGTGGGTAAATCGGCCTCCGCATTTTTTACACACTCTGAGAGTCTCTCGTCACTGTACATCTCATCGTGTTCGTTCATCGCTTCGGTAATACCATCGGTGTAGAGCACAATACGCTCGCCCGGTTGCAAAGTGACACTGGTTACATCAAATTCCCAGCTGCTACTGACTCCAATTGGAATTCCGCCATTGTCCTCGGTGATGGGTTCTTCGAGCTTACCTGAGTTGCGACGTACCAGCGGTGACATATGCCCAGCGGTTGCCATGGTGACACGGCGCTTATTGGGATCTAGGATACACACAACCATGGTTACAAAGCGCCCAGGAAGACGGGCCGCACACATTGCGATGTTGATATAATTCATCGCGTGCCCAAGATCTCCCGGAGAACTGGCCAATCCAACTTTAGCCTCACTCGAAGCTCTTGCCATCATCAGTGCTGCCGGCACACCCTTACCCGATACATCAGCAACCATCAGAGCAAAGTTTCCGTTGGGAAGCTCCACCACATCGTAGAAGTCTCCTCCTACATGGCCGGCAGGTTCATAAAATGCCCACGTTGAAAAATTGTCGATATGAGGCAGAGCAAAAGGAAGGAAGCCTTGTTGTACTTCGCGAGCAAAGCTTAACTCTTGCTCTACCTTCTTTTGTTGCAAGCCTTGCTCATACATATCGGCTTTTTCGATAGCCATTGCAGATACGGCTGTGAGGCTTGTGAGGACCTGTAGATCTTCTTCGGTAAGAGATTTTTCAAAGTCTTGTGTCTCAATTTGAATAACACCAAAACCTTCACCGCCGGTGGCAAGCAGAGGTGCGCACATCACACTGCGAGTACGCATATCAACCATCGTTTCACTGGTTGCAAAGCGAGCATCGGTGGAAGCGTCGGCGCTTAAGATGGCTTGCTTTTCTGAAATGGCGGTGTTGATAACAGTTCGGCTAAATTCAATGGAGTGGTCGTTTGGATCTCGGTGATAAATCGAGTGGACGTAAAGCGCTTCTTGTTCGTCCATCAAGACGAGTATCGCCCGGTCCGCTTCGGTAAAAAGTTTCATCAGCGAGTCGAGAATTTTAGGCAAGAGGTCATCGATGTGAATCGTCTGACCAATGGCTTCGTTGAGTTCGAGAATCGCTCGGAGTTTTGCCTCAGGCTGGAAACGTGCGAGGTTCTCAGCACTTTGCATAGCATCGATGCGGCTTAATACCGTGCTATCCACTGTATCAGGACCAGAGATAGGCTCCTCGAGCATCATCAAATCACTCGTGGTGGGTCCGGATTGAAACTCCATGGTCGTACTGCAGATGCTGACTCGGTCTCCATCTCGAAGGAGTGTTTGACCTTCGATTGCAAAACCGTTGATGGAAGTTCCATTGCGGCTCTGCAAGTCGACTAAAAGATAGCCCTCTGGGGTCGACATAATTTCTGCATGCTGGCGGCTGGCCGCTTCTTCGGGGATGACGACGTGGCAGCTCGGAGAGCGACCCATCGTGGTGATTGAGTCCACCAGTTGGTAGCTGATACCGGCATTCTTTCCGCCGATGATTCGAAGTTTGGCTCCCATTGCTTAAAAATTAGCACAATCTGGAGTTCGGCTAAACGCTGGGAGCTATTTGCTGTGGATTTGTTCTTCTTCAGCGCCCAAGGATTCAAGGCAGGCATCTGCGGAACGCATTCCGTCAATGGCTGCGCTGGCGATCCCGCCGCCATAGCCCATACCTTCACCCATTGGATAAAGGCCCGAAATCCCTGCGGCTTCGCGGCTCTGGTGGTCTCGCATGACCCGAACTGGTGAAGCGGTTCGAGTCTCGACCCCGATGAGCTTGGCCTCTTCGGTAATAAACCCGCGCATTTTTCCATTAAAGCGCGTGAGGCCTTGTTTGAGTGCCTCGATGACGGGTTGTGGATAGAGCTTTTGGATAGGAAAGGGCGTAAGACCTCTGCGGTAGCTGGTGGCAGGAAGATCTTGGCTGGTTTTGCCGTCCAAAAAGTCGGTGACTCGGCTACTGGGCGCTACGAATTCACCGTTGCCAGCGTTGTAGGCCTCTTGCTCGATTTGTTCCTGAAAGTCGGCACCGGCAAATGTGCCCGTAAACCCAGCTTTTTCAAAGTCTTCTGGGGTCACAGTCACAACGAGTGCGCTGTTGGCGTATTTTCCAGACCGGGCGGCGTGGCTCATTCCGTTGATACAGAGGGCGCCGGGGCGAGTTGGTGTGGTAACAACTACACCGCCTGGGCACATACAAAAGGAGTAGACTCCTCGGGCATCGGCCTGCTTCTGGTTGTGGACCAATTTGTAATCGGCGGCCGGTAAAAGTTCGTTGTCTGCTTCATGCCCATAGCGAATCTGATTGATCAGTGGTTGTGGGTGCTCGACTCTAAAACCCAGTGAGAAGGGCCGGCATTCGAGTTGTGCGCCTCGTTGTTCTAGCTTTTCCCAAACGGTTCTGGCGGAGTGGCCGGTCGCTACAAAAACGTGCTTGCTGTCAATTGGGTCACCAGCTGAAGTCACCACACCTTGAATTTGGTCATTTTTGACCGTGAAGTCCTCAACCCGGGTATCAAAGAGAAAAGTGGCTCCCAGGTTGGTGAGGTGCTCTCGCATGGAGATGAGAAGTTTGACCAGCTTGTCTGTACCAATATGGGGACGGTTGTTGATCAAAATATCGGGATTCGCACCATGTCGAACGAAGGACTCGAGAAGTCTACGAAATCTGGGATCATTGACGCGGGTGTAGAGTTTACCGTCCGAGTAGGTACCAGCGCCTCCTTCACCGAAGCAGACATTGGATTCGGGGTCTAAAATGCCCTTGCCGTAGAGTTTACTAATATCCTTGCCGCGGCGCTGGACATCTTTACCGCGCTCGATGATCAGCGGTTTGAGACCGGCCTCGGCTAGGTTCAGCGCGCAAAGAAGTCCGGCGGGACCCGCACCAACAACCACAGGAGCCGGACCAGCTGGTGCTTGGGAGAGCTTAAAGCGGCTGAACATCAGGCTTTTCGGCGCAAATGCGATCTCTTTCTCAATGGCTTTTTGACCAATGGCTTCTGGAACTTCACATTCTACAACATAGAGATAGCGTGGCCGATTGCGCCTGACGTCTAAAATTCTACGGGTAATGATTAAATCAGACACCACCCCAGAGGCGTGAGCCAGAGATTCCACCTTCTTTACAAGGGCAGGCTCGGGTGTGATGGCCTCTTGAAGGCTGATTTCCAGGTCCCGAAAACAAATTCGCATGGGAAGTCTCTTTGTATCGTTTGTGATGCTCGTGGCTTAACTGTACTAGTGTACCAGAGCTAAGCGAAGATCTAGAGCGTTTTGCTCGCGAATAGCCTGCTTGTTCGTAATGAGCAAGATACTCAGAGCAGTCATTGAATTCGGAGAAATAATGAAGACACTTGAGAGGCGGCTGGGACTTGCGGGCGTTGTAACCATCAGCATCAGTGCAATGTT
The DNA here is from genome assembly GCA_018668695.1 of Deltaproteobacteria bacterium. Lineage (NCBI taxonomy): Bacteria > Pseudomonadati > Myxococcota > Myxococcia > Deltaproteobacteria bacterium. Next base: position 5,987 of record JABJBS010000029.1, on the reverse strand, counting down.
AGGCAGTGGTGTATTCGTTTTACCAGGTCTCGCCGTCTCTATGACTGGTGGATCGGCCTGGCTTGCGTACGCCGCGGTTGCCCTTTGTGTCTTACCGGCAGCTTTATCAAAGGCTGAGCTTGGCAGTGCGATTCCACGTTCGGGCGGCGCATACGTCTATATTATGCAAGCTTTCGGACCTTTGATTGGAACGACCATGGGCTTGGGTCTGTGGGCCTCACTGCTTCTCAAGAGTGCATTTGCCTTGATGGGCTTTGGTGCTTATCTCGAAATGGTTGCCCCGGAGCTGCCCATTTTAATGGTGAGCTTGGTTTTCCTCGTGTTCATTGTTGGCATGAACATCATGGGTGTGAAGAAAGTTAGTAAAGCCCAGAGCGTGGTCGTCGCGATCAGTATGATCACGTTGGGCGTTCTTATCGTTTTTGCGATTCCACATGCCGATGCATCCAGACTTTCTCCATTTTTACCAAATGGCCCTATGGGTTTTGCGGAAACCGTTGGTTTTGTGTTTGTTGCCTATGCAGGTGTGACCAAGGTCGGTGCTATCGCCGGTGAGGTGAGTAATCCTGGCAAAAACCTGCCTCGCGGTATTTTGCTTTCTTTACTTATTGTGACCGGAATTTATTGTCTTGCGGTCTTGGTCCTCTCGATGGTCTTGCCTACTGAGTCTTTAAGTAAAGATATTCGGCCGATTTACTCTCTGGCGGTTGCGGTTGGTGGCCCTGGAGTTGGCGTCTTTGTAGCTTTTGTGGCCGTTCTTACAATGTGCAGTATGTCTAATGCTGGACTATTAGCCTCTTCGCGATTTCCTTTTGCGATGAGCCGGGACCAGCTCTTGCCGCCTGCCTTTGGTGAACTTCATAAGGACTACCTAACCCCTGTTTGGTCGATTATCATTACTGGGATGGTGATGGGGGTGACCATTAGTTTTCTCGACATCACCAAGATTGTGAAACTGGCCAGCGCGTTTAAAGTATTGGCTTATCTTTCATGTATTATTTCGCAACTGATTATTCGAGAGTCGAAGGCTGGTTGGTATCGGCCTACATATTGGTCGCCGCTTTATCCTGGCATCCAAATCTTTGGAATTGTTGTATGCCTCGGGCTCTTGTTTGCCATGGGCATGATGGCTGTTTATGCCTTGGTGGTGATCAGCACCTTAGGTGTTTTGCTCTACGGTATTTATGGTCGCAAGCGCACCACAGACCGGGGTGTCCTCTCCAAGATGGGCAAGCGCGGCGACTTATCGCCCCCTCTTCTTGATACGAAGGTTCAAGAAGTTGGCAGCGTTATGACTGAAGATGCTGCTGCATTTGTGGCTCTGATTGACCGCGAGCGAAGTGTAGAAAAGCTCACGGAGATAGGTACTGCTTTATCGGGTGGTAAGCGAGTCGAGGTCGTTCACATCACTGAGGTACCAAATCAGACAGCTCTCGATGAGGTTCTCGACGAGGAGCCGAGAGTGGTCTCCATGCGTAGGCGCGTTTTGGCGATGCGTGAGACGGACCAAGTTGATGTGAAGTTCGACCCCATTGTTTCGCACGATACGGTTGCGAGCCTCCATGATTTGAGTTTGCAGATGCACTGTGAGTGGTTGGTCATGAGCTATAAGCCGTTTCGGTTCTTCAATCCGCTCGGCTGGCTTTACAACCATTTGCCCAATGACTTGGCCATTTTTAAAGACGAAGGCATTCGCAATATTCGCCGTATCATGGTGCTTGCTGAGCCAGGCCCGTTGGACCAAGTCGTTGCGGAAGCCACGCATCACTTGGCCCGCTACTACGAGGCATCCGTCACTTTTGTTTATTTTGTCCATGACAATGCAAGCACGACAGAGAAGCAGTACGTGGGTGATTACCTCGACCAGGTGCAAAGCTTATGCGAGACCCCGAGTGACGTGCTGATTCTTCGTGGTCAATCTGAGGTTGACGCTTATGTGGAGACAACGGAGCACTTTGACCTATTTGTCCTGGGCGCACGTCCGCACAGTTCATTGCGAAACGTCTTTCTCAAAACAACAGAAGACATTTTAACGGAGCAGTCTGTTTGTTGTGCTCTCTTACTGAAGTCTCCCCGGGTTGGACCTAAAGCTAAGCCTGAGCCATTGCCGCCATTTGTCTTTATGGATCACATCAGCGCGCCGGGGATCGTGCTGCACTCTGAGGTTCAAGAAAAGTTGAATCTTTTTGAATCACTGGCGAAGCGGTGCGGCGAGCTCGTGGAAGAGGCGGATACAGGAAAAGTTCTCTTGGGTTTAAGCGAGCGAGAGGCGGCGGGCAACACAGGTGTAGGCCATGGGGTTGCGATGCCACATGCGACCGTGCCTGGTTTACTGCATACCCACTTGTTCATCGAAGTTCTCAAAGAGCCTATGGCTTACAATGCCCACGATGGTGCGCCCATTGATATTGTCTTTTGTACAATCGGCCCTGCTGAGCACCGTCATAACCATCTACTTCTTATTTCTACGATATCTAGATTGATTCTGGAAACGACGCTGCTCACTCAGCTTCGTGAAGCAAAAGACTCGGCGGAAGTGATGTCATTGTTTAAGAGAAGCTTGGTCTAGGGAAGCAGGAAAGCCGGAAGTTCAGCTTAGAGACGAAATGACTTTAAGCCGTCTCGAACAAGCTTAGATTGGCGGTTGGACTGCTCCACTGCCATGGATAGGTTATCTGCACTTGCATGGTGCAAGTCTGAGAGGTGCTTGAGCTTATCAACAGCTTTAGAAACGCTCTGCTGGTTTCGAACTTGGTCTGTGTTGAAGTTTGAAATCAACTGAATCTGCTGGAAGATAAAGCTAATGGCTTTGATTGCTTCCTGGATAACGCTCATCTGCTGCTTAGCTGTCGCTGTTGCGCGGCTCATCTGAATACGCATCGTACGAATGGATGCTTCCAGGTCGCGGCTTTCATTCTTCTGCGTACCCACAACTTCTCGAACCCGAACAACAACTGAGTGAACTTCACGCATGGCGTTGCTAACCTGCTTGGTACCAGCAGCTTGGCGGTTCATTGCGCTTGAAATCCGTTCAACGAGGTTACCTGTTTGGTTGGTTGATGCCACGATTTGGCTCAAGACCTCACCGGCAAACTCAGCACGCTTCACGCCTTCGTTAACGGCGCGAACCCCGCGTTCAACAACCTCAATCGCACCTTCGGATCCATCGCGAACCTCGTTGATGATCTTCGCGATTTCACGGGTACTGCCGGCTGTTCTAGAGGCGAGATCTTTGATTTCGTCCGCTACAATCATAAAGCCTCGGCCAGCTTCACCGGCATGCGAGGCAATAATCGAAGCGTTCAAACTCAGGAGTCGAGTACGGTTTGAAATGTCATCGATAACATCAAGAATGTGCTCGATAGACTCTGTCTTTTCAGAGAGGAACCGAATGGAGTTGGCCGATTCGTCGGAGTTGGTACGGATGCGTTGGATAGCAGCCATAGACTCTTTGAAGGCCTCCACGCCGGATTCAGCCTTGGTAGCTGCTTCCGTAGACATTCGAAGTGCCGTTTGCGTATTGGAGTCCACGTTACGGATGTTGTCGGCGATCTCAGCCGTGGCCGTTACAGTACCCGTGGCTGTCTCTTGGAGCTGGTTAACAGCGCGGTCAACTTCCCCAAGAATCGAGATGTTACCTTCCAGGTGACGCCGCGTTTGGTCCACCGATTTACTCAACATCTGCATGGAGCCGAGAATATTCTCGATAGAGCGCCGAATACCTTGAAGCCGCTCGGTACTGTCGTTGACTGCCCGGGTTGCTTCACCGATTTGGTTTTGCACACTGGTGGAGCTGCTGGCCATGGCTTCAATTGTAGAAACCGTTTGGCGAATCGCATGGCTCTGCTCGATCGCGTCCTCAGTGATTTTACCGCTTGATTCTTCCACGCGCCTTGCCGCGTTTTCAAACTCGCGTGATGCACCTTGGGCATTAGCAATCGACTTTTTGAAATTTCGCCTCACCAAGTTCATGGCTTTGCCGACTTCGTTAAACTCGCGGCTACCCCGCTCGGTGAAGGGCTGTGTTAGGTCACCCCCGGCTAAGCCAAGAGAGTAGAGGCGAAGAAAGTCGAGTCTACTCGTGAAGCTGGTGGAATACGTGAGTAAAAGAATGCCCAACAAAAGTAGACAGGGCAGCATGGACAAGAGCGCAATTTGATTGCTCGCATCGTCGAATACATGCCCGGCAAATGGGGAGTATGAGATGAAAAGATTGGCCTGAACATTACGCGTCCGCCCCGGCTCCGGAGCAGCTTCTTGCTCTGGAACAATTGCCGTTGCATCTGCCTCGGCATCGACAACTGGTTCAGGGCTTGGCTGAGCTTTGTCGAGAACTTCGAATAAAAGTGAAACGCTGTGCTCCAACATCGTCGCCGAGTAGTCGATGTCTTCAGAAAAATAGTTCGATGCAATGGTTTGGCGCTCGTCAGGTGTTGAGATGCCAAGTTCCACTGCGCGGTTACCATTGACGGCCCAGCCAACGACTTGTTGATTGCCGTCAGTGAGAATCACGTAGTCTACCTGCGGATCCATCGTGACAAAGCGCTTCATCAAGCCTTGCAGCCCTGTCTCATCTTGAGCCTGCACCAGTTGACCTACCTCGTAGGTACTCTGGATCGACTGGCCGATGATGGCTGTGCGTTTTTCAAGGGATGCTCTCGTCATCTTCTCGGTGGCCTGTGTGCTGACAAGCCAAGAGAATCCACCGGTTATGGTGATTGCTAATAAGAGCCAAATTACTAAACGTATACGAAGCTTCATGCCCCCGCCTCGGTTAACTCTGCGTAAAAACGAAGAATGTTTCCACATGATTTTGTATCAGGATCTGGGCCCAACTCCAAAGTTCGGAGCGATATCCTTGCAGGAAAGAGCGTAAAAACTACAAATGTGCTACAATGTAGGAGGAGAAGAAAGCCATGCCGATTACCAGACTTTCATCAGAAGTTGAACGCAAGAGCGCCCGGGTGAATCGGGCTGAGCCGTCCAAAGTTGCTGGAATCAATGACAAACGTCGAGTCGAAAACGGCGGCGGGGGCGGCGGTGGGCCAGGGGCCAATGTTGCCGGGAGGCGCGCCACAAGGGCTTATGCAGCAGGTCGACGGGGTTCATCCTCCCGGCCCGTGGTTTTGGCTAACCAGATAATGACTTCTCCTATCCGATCGGTTTCCTCCGTTCACACCATTGCCAGCGTGAGAGATTTTCTACGCGATGCGGGTCTCAAGCATCTTCCGGTTGTTGATGAGGGTGGAAACTTGGTTGGCCTCTTGACCGACCGCGATCTTTTACGAGGCTACCGGCTCGATTCTCCGACTAAAACTCCTTTGCCCCCGACGAGTCCCGTGGGCCAATTGATGCAGACTGGAATCATTACGGCGACGGATGACACAGAGCTGCGGGATATTGCTCAAGCGATGGTCAATGATGGTGTTCGGTGTATTCCGATTCTAACCGGCGATACATTAGTCGGGATTATTACGGCAACGGATGTTTTAAAATGCGTGGTTGCAACCGGAACTCTTGACGGCTGGCTCTGAGCCACTTGCCTGTTGGACTTCAATCCAATAGCTCTTCAACTAGCAAGAAGGAAAACGTATGTCTGAGCAAATTCAAGTTCACAGGTTTGATGTTGTCGTTGTGGGCGCGGGACCAGCAGGAGCTCATGCAGCAGGCTCAATGGCGCGAGCTGGCCTGGAAGTAGCGCTGGTTGATCGAAAAGCCAAAGGGCATGCCGGTGCCCAGTGGCTCAATGGCGTGGCACCGTGGATGATGGACAAAGCGGGTGTACCAAGACCTGCGTCTACCAAGGGCAAAGAACGAGGCCCTATTTTCTCGATGGCGGTCCCAGGTGCTGAGCGCCGGGTACGAATCGTTGATAACCCTGTACTCGACGTGGATATGCGAGAGCTCGGTACAGAATTGGCCGATGCGTTTGAGGCGGCACCCTCTGCCCATCCGTTTTGGGAGCACGATGTTACCGGGGTAAACAG
>JABJBS010000028.1 GCA_018668695.1 Deltaproteobacteria bacterium | reverse complement strand
GAAGATATTTCTAAAGGCGACTTACCCGATGCTTCGGACTCGGGGGCGGCGGTTCCTGATCCCGAAAAGCCGTTGACCGAGGGTGGGTGTTCGGCAACGCCGATGAGCCTAGCGTGGATTTTAGGGTTTGTAGCTATCTTGCGGCGTCGGCGCTGATTACCAAGGGAAGCACTCGCCTTGTTCAGGTGTCCATTCAATATCGGTGCTTCGCAACGTGAAGGTGGGAACCTTGGCGCGAATCGCGGGGTCGAGATCGCCTGACTCTATTAAGGCATCCAAGATATCCAACCCAATGGGACGAATTTTCACCCGCATCGTCACTCTATCTACCGTTTGCTCTATGTCGTATTCGCGCTGCACGTGAGTAAGGCGTGAACCGTGGTTAAACGGCGAGTTGTCCTTGGGGGCCTTTAGCAGTGCTGTTTCATAGGATGCAGCTTGCCAAAAAAAGTGAACTTCATCTCCGTTTTCATCTACAGCCTTGTCGCCGAGCCGCCAAAGGTACGGGTCGGACTGGGCCGTCAGCGGTTCGTCTTCTGGGAATGAGCCAGCAGCGAGCACAAGCTCGTCGCCTGCATAAAATGAAAACTCAACCCATGCGCGCCGGTCTGGAGCAGCTCCGCTTGGCCAGCTGTGCCCCGCGGCGATATTTTCAAGTGTGATCGATACACTGGATCCCAAGTCGGTTGATTCAACACAAATTCGAGGGAGCAATGTGTTGTCTAATAAATTTTGTACAGCGGCTCGCTGACTTTCTCGTTCTGGGAATTCATCAAGAGCAATATCAACCCCAGGCATAGCATGATTATGAAGTCTCCGTTCTTGACCTCCAGGCCCGGTAGAACTCAGACCATTGGCACCCGGCATGTGGCATTGACTGCACGTTAGAGGCTGACCCGCTTCAGCTTTACCGAAGACTGAATTTTGCCATTCATGGTAAGTTCTTTCCACGTGTACCCCGCCTGGTGTGACGATATCGTGACATGTACCGCAGAGGTCGGCAGATTCGAGTTCGTTGCGGTCGAGCAACTTTGAGTAGCCGGATAGGTGAAAGCTATTGTCGTTAGGATACCGGATTCCGCCGAGCATCACATCAGTAGCGGGTGCTACGTCTTCTTGCTCCATGGCCAGAACCAATGGGTTGTTGTGCGTGCCTTCGACTGCAGCAACTGTGTGGCAAAAGTAGCAATTGATTCCCTGAAGGTGGTCGGGGAGATCTGGCAAATTTAAGCCATCGGTCGTGGCGCCGGTTCGAAGTGCAAGAGGAGCGTGGCACTGAACACAAAAGTCACCGAGTTCGCCTCCAGACTCCCGCTGGCCTCGTGCGTTCATTGCAAGAAATACAGGATCCTTGGATGCATAGGCATGCATGCTTCCCGCCCATTCGTTGTAGGCTTGAGGATGGCACTGCATACAGCTTGCCGGGTCCATCAGTTGGTCGCGGGTTGCGAACGCATTGATGTCTTCGGCTGGCTCGTTACAGGCAACGACCAACATCATGAGAGCCAATAATAAATGTTTGGGCGAGCCCATGCCCTTTAGCCTTCCACGCAAATCCGAAATGCGATTGCTTCACCTGAGGTTCCGGAAGCTGAAACTTCGACGGTCATTTCCCAGAAGCCAGGCATAATCAGGTTGAATGTTTCAATGTCGTAGAGACCGCCGCTGCCTTGAGTAACACCAGCATAGTAGGGTGGAGACACGCCGTGTCCATGATCTGGCATGTAGGGTGTCACGCGTATGAGCGCGTCTTCGACAGCATTGCCTTGGAGGTCTTCGACTTTAAGCGTCCAAATGTTGTCGCCAACATCCCAAGGTGCTGGTGCCGCGCTCACTAAGGTAAGCTTGAATTGGTCGCCAGTGCGAACCAAGTCAGGGCTGTAGTCATCAATATCGGGAGTGCTAGCGCAGAGCGATACGAAGGTTTCTTCGGTGTTGGTGCTGTCCTGACCGTCAGTAGGATCCTGATCAGCAGGGCTGGTTTCATCACCGCACCCATAGAGTGCCAGGAGCGTCACCGTGAGAACGGAGGCCAATTTTGCTTTATAAAACATATCTTTTCCGATGGGCTGGGCGGCCCAGAACTGGATTCTAAAGCCCTAGAAGGTGCTTCGTCAAAGCCTTTTAGGCTCATTTGCAGCAATTGGGCCAGTATTGGTGTAAAATTCAAGTTGTTTTCAGAGATTTAGGGGAAAGATATGAGTCATACCATTATGATTGTTGATGATTCGGCGATTATTCGCCTGCAGCTCTCGAGCGCTTTGAAAAAGAATGGCTACCAAGTTGTCGAGGCTGTCAACGGTGCCGATGCCTTGAACTTCGCTCAGCAACGCAATGACATCGACTTGGTCATTACCGATATCAATATGCCAGTCATGGATGGTCTGACTTTTCTTGCACAACTTCGGGCCTTAGATGGGTACGGCGCACTGCCAATATTTGTTCTCACCACCGAGTCTACAGATCACATCCAGGACGAGGGTCGTGAAAAGGGAGCAACGGCTTGGGTGGTAAAGCCGTTCGATGAAGCGGCATTGATGGCGGGTATTCGGAATTGCTTGGAGCCGAGCGATTCAACCCAGGCTTAGGCAGGTGCATCCTGTTCAGTTATTTTTAAAACTTCAAACCGAGCCAACTGGCACTCTTCGTGCGCATCGATTTTACCTTTTTCTTTAGCAATTTGTAGTTGCTTCTCCACCGTCTCGATACCATCGACGTTGGGAAGTAGAAGACCACGCTTTGAGCCGGCCATGACCACCACACCATAGCGATGCGGATCGAGAGATGCAGTACTGCTGATTTCTTCCAAAGGCATTAAGAGACTGAGCTCAATCGAAAGGTTTTGTAGCTCTAGGGTGTCTCGAAGTGGCGTGAACCGGGTATCGCGGGTCGCTGCCATGATGGCGCATTCTGCGACTTCTTGGGTGAGGGTAGGGGTAATTCCTTGGGTGCGCCCGATACAGCCCCGCAGCTTTTTAGACGGCTCCCAGAGCGTTACGAATACGCCTTGGCTGGTGTTTAAGTTTGTATCCAGTGCAGGTACATTGAGGGGTTGCCCCGTGAGATATTGCTCAATGGCTAGACGGGCGGTTTCCAGTAGAAGGCGATAAGCCTCTGTATTAGCTGGGTTGGTCATGGTGAAGCTTAGGACGAATATGGTCAGCAAGCCAACTCTTGGGGTTTGGCCCTGACCTAAAAACGGGTAAGATATCTTAGGAGGTTGAGTTATGAGCGTTGAGGAAGATCCACGAGAGCGCCGCGATACAGGGCGGCATGAAGGTGAATTCCCATATCAACTTGTGATTGGCGACAATGAATACGAAGGTGTAACCCGGAATCTGAGTATGGGAGGGGTTTTAATTGATCTCCCGGAGGCTGTTGAAGCAGGGTTGATTGACCAGTCGGGCTTCATGACCGTGGTGATCAATTCCTTGCCTTACGATGGCGCATGCACTGTGGTTCGTGTGGCCTCAACAGGTGTGGGCATCCGGTTTGACGAGATTGAAGGTACGGCACTCGAGGAAGCTATTTTTGATTTTATCAATGATGAGCTTGAGTACCTCTGATTTACCCTTGACGATTGCACGGCTCTCGAACAACTCTTGCTCCGAGAGTTGGTATCATGACCCCTGAAGCTGATACATTTCTATATTTTATGACCAGCGGTATCTTGTTGGGTCTGAGCGGTGGTTTATCGCCCGGACCGCTCACGGCACTTGTCATATCTCAGACGTTACGGTTCGGTGCTCGTGAGGGCATGTTGGTAGCTTTGGCGCCAATCCTCACCGACGGTCCGTTGGTGTTGGCAGCAGGGTTTTTGGTAAGCGTGGCTGCGGGCATGGACGGTGTCCTCGGTGCTTTGTCGGTCCTTGGCGCATTGGTGGTAACCTATTTGGCTTGGGACGCTTACCACGCTCAAATTCCATCTGTTGAAGAGGGCGGCGAGCCTCGCTCAATCGTCAAGAGCATCGCGGTGAATCTGGTGAACCCACACCCTTATGTGTTTTGGTTTATGGTGGGTGGTCCATTGGTGGCTCGTGCTTTGGCCAAGGGTGGATGGTATCTCACAAGTTTTCTCGTAGGATTCTTTGTTTGCTTAGTGGGGGCCAAGCTTGCTCTGGCGTTGATTACTCAACACTTTCGCGAATGGCTCTTGGGCCCTCCTTACCGAACCGTCATGCGAATTCTGTCGGTGGCGTTGCTTCTATTTGCAGTGGTGATGTTGGTCGATGGAGTAGAGCGATTGCTCGTTTAGTCTTTTGTCTTTTGAGTTTTATTTTCAGGACTTTTTTTGGCATCCAGATCACGGGCAACATCCATCATGTGTTCGCAAGATGGCCGGTGTTGAAGCGCGCAGGCCGCACGGTAAAGCTCAATAGCGCGCTCAAGATCTACCGGGATATGTTGCCTCGGTTCACCCTCTTCGAATGCGATGGCCAGCCGAACGCAGCCATCGACTATCCCTTCATTGCACCAAGATCCCATAACCGGAATGAATCTTGGGTCTTGCCTGTTGGGCCCGTTCTCTTTGGCATAGCAGCCCCGGCCGTCTTTAAGTTTACAAGATTGGATAAAGAGTTCTTTGGCTCTATTTTCGTTTCGAGTCACGCCAATGCCGCCAACGTGCAGAGTTCCTAGCCTATGACAGGCGGGTCCCGAACCGTCTTGGCATGCCTCTAAGTATTGCTTGGCCAGCTCTGGTGCGGCGATGGCTTTACCTTGGCCGCGCCCTTTGCCCACGGTGACTTCGTTGGTGGATAGGTCGAAGTAACGCCAATCAGGTGGAGACTTCATGGGCGTACAGCCGATGTTAAAAACGATGAGTGTGCTCCATAAGAGCAGAGCAACGAGCTTTGAACGAATTTGAAATGGCATACTGATAGAAGATTATCCTAAGGCATTTTTAAATGAAAGACTCTGTGTTTAAGCCATGAGGCTCAAGACACTGCCTTTTTGATTGTTCTCGATTTGTTGCATTTTCAAAGCTGCGAAAAGCCTGAACCGTTGCCGGCTTAGAGCTGTGGACTCTTGGGCAAAATCGGTATCGCCGATGCGAGATTTGGCAGCGCTATGGCTTTGACGGCTCTGATGCAGGTTTGATTGTGCGGCCATCAAACGGTTTTCAGTGGAGCCAATATTAGCGCGTTGTGTATTCAAGGTTTGAATAGCCGTGTCGATGTCATCGATGGCGGCCCAAGCATCGGCGCTCGTTGATACTTGGGTAGCGCTCACGCCAAGGTTGGCTGTCGTCCCGTCTGGAATCGAAAGAGTGACTTGGTTGGCCCCGCCGGCATGGGTACCAACTTGGAGTTCGACGGACCCTCCTTGAAGCAGAGGCTGGCGACTCTGGCTGGTCGTATTGGCTACTCGGTCTAGATCGGCACGAAGGCTGTTGAACTCTTGCGAAATCATATCACGTTGATCCTGGTTCATCGTGCCGTTTCCAGCGGCCAAGCTTAATTCGCGCATGCGGCTCAGGATGATTGTCTGCTGAGAGAGCGCGCCGTCCATCGTTCGAGCGATATCCATGCCGGCACCTGTGTTGCGAGAGGCTTGGCTAATACTGAGTTCCTGAGCTTCAAGCTGTTTATAAATGGCCAAGGCTACGGGGTTATCAGCGCTCTGATTGAGCTTTTTACCGGAAGATAATTTTGCGAAACCCTGATTGACCTTGTTGTAGGCTTTACGTTGGGCTCGCAAGGTGGAAGATTGGGCCGGCTCGATACGCATAACAGTTCTCCATGTCCCCAGTCCCATCAGAGGCCTAACGGGACAGCTCGGAACCGTCAAGTGCGTACCAGTTGGATTACCCGAATATTGCAGCAGAATTTGATTGAAATGAACCAGAAATCTATGGAAATGAGCCTCATGGGAACAAAACGTACAATCATCGAAGAGTCGTCGAAGCGAATAGCACCTTACTTGCGGGAGACCCCGGTAGAGCGTTCCGCTTGGTTAAGTAGCTGCAGTGATGGGGATGTGTTTCTTAAACTTGAAAATTTTCAAATCACAGGTTCGTTTAAGGCGAGGGGAGCATTAAACAAGCTAACCTCTCTCACTGCGGGTGAACGGGAATTGGGAGTCGTTACAGCGTCCAGTGGTAACCACGGAGCGGCGGTTGCCTATGGAAGTAATGCGTTGGGCGTTGATGCGGAAGTATACGTTCCCAAATCAGCTTCGCCGGCTAAGATTGCTGTGATTAAAAGCTATGGCGCTCAGGTCGAGCTATTCGGAGACGACTGCGTAGAGACTGAAGCCAGGGCGCGTGCCCGTGCTGAGGAAACAGGCCGAATTTATATCTCACCTTATAACGATGAAACTGTCATGGCGGGGCAGGGTACTGTTGGGGTTGAGTTGCATCGAAGGCTGGAAACTGTGGATGCGGTTTTTGTATCTCTTGGCGGAGGGGGGCTGATTGGTGGGATGGGCACTTACTTGAAAGAGACGCTCGGCGACGTTGAAATTGTAGCCGTCTCGCCTGAGCAATCACCCGCCATGCACGAATGTCTCGAGGCAGGGAAAATCATAGACGTGCCATGCTTTGATACACTTTCAGATGGAACAGCTGGCGGCGTAGAACTCGGGGCGATTACGTATGAAGTGTGCGCGCAGGTTGTGGATCGAAGCCTATTGGTTTCCGAAGATGCGATTGCTGAAGCGATGAGAACTTTCATGGAGAAACACCGAATGATGATCGAGGGAGCAGCCGGAGTTGCCCTTGCTGGTTTTCTCCAAGTTGCAAAAGACTACAAAGGTAAGCGGGTAGCTATTGTCGTTTGCGGCGCGAATATTAGCCTTGAGAAACTCAGTGGAGTGATCAAATGAGCACGAAAGTATTAGCTTGGCCAGAGATTGAAAAGAAGCTGGTCGGTCTCGACGTCGTGGGCGCAATGGAAGCTGCGTTTGATGCATTTTCTCAAGGGCTGGCAGTCATTCCTCCGGTAGGAGAACTCACGTTTGAAAAGCCACCGGGCGATGTTCATATAAAGTATGGTTACTTGAAAGAGGGCAGCCACTACGTTGTTAAGATTGCTTCGGGTTTTTACAATAATCCCAAGCTGGGACTTTCTTCTTGTCAGGGAATGATGCTTTTGTTTGACCAAGCAACAGGTGTGCCTGCAACTATTTTATTGGATGAGGGTAAACTCACCGATATTCGTACGGGTGCGGCAGGTGCTGCGGCGGCCAAGCATTTAGCTCCTAAAGAGGTTCAAGCGATTGGAGTTTTAGGAGCAGGGATTCAGGCCAGAATGCAGCTTAAGTACTTAGCAGAAGTCAGTGCGTGCCGTAAGGTCGTGGTCTGGAACCGTACCGAGGAGCATGCGGTCTCATTGTGCGAAGAGATTGCTAAGATGGGTTTTAATGCAACGGTTGTGGGTCATCCTCGCGATGTTGCCTTGAACGCTAACCTTATCATCACGACGACACCGTCCCGTGAGCCTCTCTTAAGTGCCGACTGGATTCAGCCCGGCACCCACATTACGGCGGTTGGCTCTGATACTGCGGATAAGCAGGAATTAGACTCTAAGATTCTTTCCAAGGCTCGTGTTGTTGCCGATAGTTTAGCGCAGAGTGAGTCGCGGGGTGAGATTTACCGTGCGGTGGAGGCGGGCGACATAGACAGATCTTCGGTGGTTGAGCTGGGTAATGTTATGGGTGGCCGCTCGCAGGGCCGGATGGCCGAGGACGAGATTACAATTGCCGACTTAACCGGTGTTGCTGTTCAAGATTTGGCAATAGCGACAGCTGTCTTCAAAAACGTTTAGATTTTTTGGACAAAAAAAGGCCCCAGCTGAGCTGAGGCCTTTTAAGAAATCTATTATTTCTCGAATCAGTCTATGTTGAGAATAGTCTGAAGCAAAACACGACCTACTTCATAGGGGTCGATGTTTGCACATGGACGACGGTCTTCGAGGTAACCTTTGCCTTGTTCTGCAACGTCCGCAGGAATACGGACAGAAGCAGTACGGTCACCGGCACCATACTTGAACTCATCAAAACGGCATGTTTCATGGCGTCCTGTCAGGCGAGCCTGAAATCCATCACCGTAAACAGCGAGGTGCTCAGGAATACGCTTAGCGAGTGCTTCACAAGCAGCATGAATGTGCTTGATGCCGCCTTCTGCACGCATAGCTGCAGTTGAGAAGTTGGTGTGGGCGCCAGCGCCGTTCCAGTCACCAGGAACAGGCTTCGCATCAAGAGTGGCAGTGATGCCAACATCTTCACCGATGCGATAGAGAAGCCAACGAGCAAGCCAGAGGTGATCCGCTACGAGTAGTGGGTCACAGTCAGGGCCACCGATTTGGAATTCCCACTGGCCAGGCATAACTTCCGCGTTGATACCCACGAGTGCAATACCTGCATCGAGGCAAGCAAACATGTGTGCTTCAACAACATCACGGCCGAATACTTCATCAGCGCCAACGCCGCAGTAGTATGGACCTTGTGCTGCAGGGAAGCGTCGCTCACTTGGGAAACCGAGAGGAGCAGAACCGTCGAAGAATGTATATTCTTGTTCGATACCAACCCATGCATCGGCATCACGGCCGCCTGCATCCATAACGCGTACCAGTTCAGCACGCTGATTGGTCGGGTGAGGCTCATTGGTTGAAGGAATCAGAACTTCGCAAAGGACGAGGTAAGAGTCGCCGCCGCGGATTGGATCCATTACGACGCGAGCAGCGCGTAGCTTACAGTCAGATAAATCGCCAGGCGCTTGTCCTGTTGATGATCCGTCGAAGCCCCAGTCAGGAAACTGACCTGGATCAATAGAACCATCATCACTGGTGGCAATATCTACACCCACCATGCACTTGGTTTTTGAACGAACTTGCGCAACGGGGTCACCGCCGTCAATCCAGATATACTCCGCAACAACTGCCATGTTGTTCTCCTTGTTTTACACCAAATAAGTGGCCCAATTTAGGGCGTGTTTTACGAATCTCGAGCTTTTGGGATTGGGAAAGTTAGCATGCATCAACTCGGCTGAATTGTCTTTTAGCATGTTCCCCAACACCATCGGTTCATTCTCCGACGTAGTGCGTTATCATGAAAGCGAGTGCGTGCAAACTGAAATTGACGCGGTGGAATACGCAGAAAATACCGAAATGTAGTTTAGGGGTCCTGGGAATCTACAAAAATGTTGTATCCAAAAAAATCCAGAGCATTTTCAAGGCCAGTCGCTTCACGAAAAACCGATCTTTGGTCGGCTGAAAATGTTCGTTTAGCAAGATTTTCACCCCTTCGGGATGTGTTGATAGCCGGCCAGGATTTCAAGAATGCAGTCTGACGGGGTGAAATCTCGATGCCGAGGTAGCCCATCAGGTCTTCAAAGCATGGGGCTCTTTTCTTCGTAGATGTAAGATCTTCGAGTTTGATCCGGTGGTGCTCAGGACCGTTCTCAACATTCAAAACAGACCTCGCCCAGATTTCAGCCGCGGATTTGAGGCACGCAGGTGGTGGTAGGCCGGTGGCAAGCTCCCAGTTGTCGAGCCACGATGCTGCGACTGCGCGGCCATCGCGCACCAAATGAAGCCATATAGCATTGGGGAAGCCTTGATGCAGAAGTTGAAGGCTGGATGGGTGCTCGATTTGGTGAACAGTAAACCCCCAGCGGGTGACTCGTTTCTTATGGAGTAGTCCCATATCGGGGTCTTCCATCGATGCATCATAAAAAGCATTCACGAGGGAGCGTTGTGCGGCGGAAATCAAGTCAGGGTTGGTATGGCTTTGAGGCTCACTAAGCTCCGGGTAGGCCTTAAGCATGGCGCTGATAAGACTAGATTCGAGTAATCTAACCTCGGGGTGCACCGTGAGAAGACTGCGAAGAAGTGACGACCCGGACCGAGCTACTGCCAGCAGAATAATGGGCGCAGTTGGGTCGATGTCAATCTCACGGATCATGCCCCTCTAAAGCCTCTCCTAGAATAAGTGCAGAAGACCTGCGGTCAACTTAGCCTCTATTTCTATAAATGGTGTCAGTGTGATGCTTAGTCACATCATAAAGAATTGTTCAGGGGCACACCATTACAGATTGCAGGAAACGAAGAACATAGGAGTCAATGCTGGTTATTGCTCATCCACACTGAGATTAAAGGAGGTGCCAATCCAGCTCTTGGTTGCGTCGACGCCAACGTAGAGGCTACCCGTGGTCGGTGTTACGCCATTACACGTTTCCTCAAGTTCCCCGCTTAACTCTGATTGGCAAAGAGTCGTTGCAAACGTTGAGTCATTATCGGACACATGTAAATCGGCATCTCCGTCAAGTCCTGAAATAGAAACGCGGTAAGATTGAAATGGGGTCACATTCACCTTGTAGATGAGCCACTCCTTGACCTCTGTACTATGCACTACTGATACCGGAGTACCTGATAGCTCTTCGATGGGCATCGGTTCTACCACAAGCGTGTAGGAGCTTGGGCTTTCACTTAAAATGCCGCTTACGCGTACGAAAAGTGTCCCTTGCTCAGCCTCTTGGAAGCTACATATTTCGTCGTCGTTGCCTCCGTGAAGCGATGAACAAGTTGGATTGCTGATGTTGTAGGTTTCGTCGTCTCCATAAACCCACAGGCCTAAATCAGCAGTCATTGAGCGTAGGTGAACATTATATTTCGCGGACGGATGGACGGGGATAGCATAGTACTGTGATGCGCCGTCGTCGACGCTGCGTTGGTCACTTAGAGGAGCCGAGATAACCCATGGGTCATTGCTTGAACCAGTCCCGGTCAGTTGTTGGCTGGTGATTACAATGGTGACATTGTCTGAGAGTGACGTTGCAGTATGGTTGACCTCAATAAGCACAGCACCTGCTGAGAGTGCAGATAAGAGGCCGGTGTTTGAGATGCTTGCAAGAGAGGACGTGCTGGAGTTCCAAACCAGTCCTTCACTTAGAAAGCTTTCGGTTCCGTCAGAGAAAGTGCCGCGTACGGTGAGTTGGAGTGTCTCGCCTAGGCCCACAGATGGATTTTCGGGTGAAATGCTGACCGAAACCAGAGTTGGTTCGTTGCTTTCTACGCGTGCAGCTGTGGTGGCGCTAAGGCCAAGTACGGTCGCTGTGATCAGGCTGGTTCCGGCTTGCCTGCTGGTTAAGATACCTGTGTCATCTACGGTGGCGACATTTTCATTCGCTGATGACCACTCAATACCGTTTTGGATGGTTGCGGTCGTGGAGTCGTCATAGTGGCCAAGCAGGTTCAGTTGGACTGTTTGGTTGAGGGAGAGAAGCGGGTTGCTTGGAGTAATCGTAACATGAGTAAGAACCGGGCCTGTGGGTTCTTCGGGATCGTCAGGACCGTTGTCATTCGCAGATTGAACACTCAAAGTCGCGGTGCCGGTTATCCCCAAGTTGAGCTCGGTAACCGTAATCATCGTGGTACCTGAAGCCCGTCCGACAACATTACCCATGGGATCAATTGTAGCGATGTCTGTGTTGGAGCTTTGCCACTCAAGCCACTCGTTGAGGCTGGTGATGGTTCCATCGGAGAAAACGGCGGTGGCTTTGAGTAAAATATTCTCGCCAACTTCCACCCACGGTTGGACGGGCGTGATGAGAATTGAGTCTACTGTGGCCGAAGCCATTGGTGACGTGTGAGGCTGACCGCATCCGCTAAGGATAAATAACGACGTCGCGATGACGACGCTTCGAAAAAAGGTTAAAGCAGTGCACGCACCGATACGATGAGGTGCTATCCATTGATCCATTTTGTATGCTCCCGGGGAGGGGTTTTTCGTTTGCAGTAAACTGCGCGACGTTGGAACACATTCGCAATCCGCGACTCAATTCGTCAATTGCTTTTTATTATAATTGTAAGGTTTTTGATCCGTCCCAAGAACCGTGTCACCTGATATCAAGTGATTAGCCGATGATAAGTACTCAAGTCGTAATTGTTGCACCGCGTCAGTGGTGGGCCTTGGACCTTGTTTCTATTTCTTTTATTCGCCCCCGTTGTTTGTTACTGTGCCTGTTTTGCCGAACTTAGTAGGAGGTCAGGCATGGTACGGGTATCGATTCCCAAAGAGCAGGTACAGTGTGAAAACTGGATCGGTGGAGACTGGCGTAAGGGCAGTGGCGACGCTATCGAAATTCAGTCGCCTATTACCGGCGCAACCATTGGAAGCCTCCAAGCAAGCACTGCTGAAGATTTGACCGACTGCATTGAGAATTCTCAAGAAGCAGCCAAAGGCTGGGCGGCGTTATCTATCAAGGAACGATGTGCGGTGATGTTTCGTGCCCGTGAGATCTTACTGCGTGAATGTGACGCGATAAGCCATGTGGTGAGCGCCGAGAGCGGAAAGACTTTTGGAGAATCGAAGGCTGGATTATTCAAAGGCATAGAGGTTCTGGAATACGCATTAAGCTTACAAAACGTCGATAGTGGTGGGCGCATGGAAGTGTCGACTGGCGTCTGGTGTGAGTACCGACGGGAGCCGCTTGGGGTGGTTGCAGGGATTACGCCTTTTAATTTTCCAGCAATGGTTCCTATGTGGATGATGCCCATTGCTCTGACTTTAGGAAATGCTTTCATCTGGAAACCCTCTGAGAAAACGCCAATTACCTCGAAGCTGCTGGCGCAAGCATTTGCCGAAGCAGGTCTGCCGGCAGGTGTTTTGAATATTGTTCAGGGTGGCCGGGAAACAGTAGAAGCGATATTGGATGCACCGGGAATCTCTGCCGCGGCATTTGTGGGTTCTACGGCAGTCGCGAAGCAGGTTTATGCGAGGGGTTCAGCAAGTCACAAAAGAGTCTTGGCTCTTGGAGGCGCGAAGAACCATATTGTTCTAATGCCCGACGCCAATCCGGAGATGGCAGCGGATGGCATTGTGGCTTCATTTACCGGTTGTGCAGGTCAACGTTGTATGGCGGCCAGTGTGTTACTCGCCGTGGGTGATACCGAGCATATTCTCTCTCAGATAAAAGAGCGCGCAGCTGGCTTGAAACTTTCCGACAACATGGGCGCTATCATTACGCAAGAGTCTGTCGATAAGCTCAACCAGGCGGTTGATAAAGCAGAGTCAGCGGGAACAAAAATTCTTTTGGATGGCAGGCGGCCTCAGGCTCCGACGGATTATAAAAATGGGTTTTGGTTTGCGCCAACGATACTCGATGAAGTCTCGCGAGATGCTGAGGTATCACAGACAGAGCTTTTCGGACCTGTGCTTACGATTATACGCTGTGAAAATCTAAGCGAAGCTTTGGAGATTGAGAATGGTAGCGAATATGGCAATGCCGCTTCGGTATTTACACAAAGCGGTGCTGTAGCAGAGCGATTTGCGCAAGAAGCCCAAGCGGGCATGGTTGGTGTGAACATAGGTGTACCTGTTCCACGTGAACCGTTTTCTTTTGGAGGCATCCAAGCCTCTAAGTTTGGCCAGGGTGATATCACGGGTGCAGGCAGCCTCGACTTTTGGTCCAATCAGAAAAAGCTAACGACAAAGTGGTCGATTGAATCGGCACGTAACTGGATGAGTTAAGAGGATAGCATGGCAACAATATATGGTTCTTCACACGTTGTTTTAACATCACACCCGGGTCACATTTTTAGTGAGTCACCCGAAATCGAGTGGGGTCATGCCGAGCCAACTAAACGGGGTCCGGTTGTCGCATCACTTACGAACATGAAGCATCGAAATGCGATCGGTACACACAGCGGAAGCTATGCGGTTTACAGGGCTCTATCCACTGCCGCGGGAGCCATGGATGCTGACCATAAGCCTGATTTAACAAATACTGCACCGGTTTGGGACATTGGACCTTTTCCGTCTTGGAGCGACCCTGAGAAAATCGTATCTCTCGATCCATGGGGCGCCCACGTTCATAAAATTTATGCAGAAGATTATAAGAAGGGTTACGATATACGGCCTACGATTGCGATCACGCGTGGTCATATCAATATGCCAGAGATAGCTCGCTTTATTGAAGATGGGGAGATCAAGGTCGATGGCAAAGTTGTGACGGAGCAGGGCGATGTAACCATTACCAAAGCTGCGGTTGAGCCGGTGTGGTATCTGCCTGGAATAGCCAAGCGCATTGGCGTTGATGAAGGCGAACTTCGAAGAGTATTGTTTCAAGAAACCGGGGGCATGTTCCCCGAGCTTGTAACCCGCCCAGACTTGAAAGTTCTTTTGCCACCTATTGGAAGTACTACAGCCTATATTTTTGGAGATCCTAAAGACATCGGGAATCCAGATAAGAAGCTTTGTGTCCGGGTGCATGACGAGTGCAACGGTTCGGATGTATTTGGTTCAGATATCTGCACCTGTCGTCCCTACCTTGTTCACGGTATCGAAGAAGCGGTGAGAACAGCACAAGAAGGCGGCGTTGGGATGGTGGTCTATTTTCGTAAAGAAGGTAGAGCCCTCGGCGAAGTCACAAAGTTTCTGGTTTATAATGCACGTAAGCGTCAAGAGGGCGGTGACTCAGCTGCCACCTATTTCGAGCGCACTGAATGTGTAGCTGGCGTTGAAGACATGCGCTTTCAAGAACTTATGCCCGATGTTCTTCATTGGCTCGGCGTAACGAAGATAGACCGGCTGCTTTCTATGAGCGATATGAAGTATGATGCCATTGAAAATTCTGGCATCGAGATTGTTGAGCGCGTTGCTATCCCACCCGAGCGTATCCCGGGGGATGCTCAGGTTGAGATGGAAGCAAAAAAAGCAGCGGGGTATTACACCGAAGGCGAAGTTAAAGCTGAGGGCGAACTCGAGAATGTGAAGGGGAGAGAGCTTGATGACTGAGCAAGGGTTTGAGCATGAACCGGAATTTGTCGACTTTATTTTGTCACCACGCGCCATTCGTGAGTGCGCTGCTAAAATTTATAAAAGGGCACAAGAAGGTGCGACTCATTTTGCGATTAACGACGATAAGCTCGATGAGGTCGCAAATTATGTGAAGGATGTTACCTTAGAAAATTACCCCGAATTGGACATCCCGTTTCATTCACGTTGGGGGCATTTTCAAGCAGGGGGCCGAGATAGAGTATCGGTGCTCAATGGTGCCCTCGAGGGGCTTGATACCGAGGAGCAAGCAAAGGCTAAGTTGGACCTCGTCATCGTTTCCGTGTTGTTGGATGCAGGAGCGGGACCCGATTGGGCGTATACCGATGGTCAGTTGAAGATTGGGCGCTCTGAGGGACTTGCCGTTGCGAGTTTTAATATGTTCTTCCAAGGAGCTTTTTCATCTGACCCCTCACAGCCGTTGCGTGTTGACGCAGTAGGGTTAATGGGTCTTTCCAAACAAACACTCGAAGCTGGTTTTCAGGTAAGCGATGACAATCCGCTTGTGGGAGTTGAAG
>JABJBS010000027.1 GCA_018668695.1 Deltaproteobacteria bacterium | reverse complement strand
CAAAGCCGCCGCTCCTCCTCGAGTTCTGGCTTGGAGTCCATGCTTCGGCTGTGAGGGAAAATGCCCTCTTCCATGCCCGGCATGAAAACGGTCCGAAACTCGAGACCCTTGGCGGCGTGAAGCGTCATCAACGAAACCTGAGGCGGCATATCTTCCATGGCATCAATATCACTGGCCAGGGTGACCTCTTCTAAAAAGCCCGCCAACGAAGGTTCTTCAACCAGCTCAGTATATTCAGCAATGGCCGAGATGAGTTCATCAAGGTTAGCAATGCGGTCTTGAGCTTCGTCAGTTCCCTCGGCCTGAAGTGCACTGAGATAACCCATCTCCTCAAGAAGATCTTGAACAACCTGTGCCGGTGACTCTTCGCTTTGGCGGGCAGCCACACTTTGAAACGAATCCATAAATGCTTTGAGCTTATTGCGAGCGCGTGATGGGCCCTCCAGTTCACCCGCCACAACTTTCTGTGTTGCATCGAACATGGTGAGGTCATGCTCAACGGCCAAGGCTCGGATTTTCTCAATCGAGGTTTTACCAATACCGCGGGCCGGTACGTTGATGATGCGCTGATAATCCACATCGGAGCGTGGGTTCACCAAAAGTCTCACGTAAGCTAAGGCATCTTTTACTTCCTTACGGTCATAGAATCGTACGCCACCGTAAATTTCGTAAACAATACTTCTTCTTCGCAGTGCGTCCTCGATGGGCCGGCTTTGGGCATTCGTACGGTAGAGCACACCGAATTCACCATCTTCGCTTTCGATTTTGTCGGTTTCACGGTCGATATGATCTGCAATAGCCTCTGCCTCGTCTCGCTCATTGGGGTAAACCCGCAGCGTTAATAAATCGCCTCGGTCCTCATCCGTGTAGAGCGTCTTTCCCTTACGAGCCGCGTTGTGAGAAATCAAAGCGTTGGCCGCTTCAAGAATAACCTGCGTTGAGCGGTAATTGCGCTCAAGGCGAATCACTTCAGCACCGGGGAAATCCTGCTCGAACCGCAGGATGTTGCCAATATCGGCGCCTCGCCAGCGGTAAATCGACTGGTCATCATCACCAACCACCGTGATGCTGTGCTTGGGCGTAACCAACGCACGTAGCAACTGATACTGAACCGGGTTCGTATCTTGATACTCGTCCACCAAAATGTGGGACCAGCGGTTGTGGCAAGCATCGCGTACCAAGTCATGGCGCTTTAACAAACTCACCATGTGAAGAAGCATGTCACCAAAATCAACAGCATTGGAAGCGAGGCAACGCTTGCGATAGAGCTTATAAACATCAAGAGCTTTTCTCTCAACCATGTCAAATTGAGACGGCTCAACATCCTCAGGCCGCTGACCCTGATTTTTCCATTGCTCGATACGGTGACGAATCGCGCGGGGCGCATAAACCTGGGTATCTAGGTTTAACTCGGCCAAACACTGTTTAACCATCTGAAGCTGGTCAGCTTGATCATAAATAACAAATTGACGGTCCAAACCCATCAGGTGACCAAATTCTCGTAGCAACCGGCCGCACATACTGTGGAATGTGCCCATAGCAAGCCAGCGCGCGTCTACTTGAGCAATCTGTGCTGAGCGCTCGCGCATTTCTCTGGCCGCTTTATTCGTAAAAGTGAGTGCGAGTATTTTGTCTGGCCGCACACCACGCTCATGCATTAGGTGCCCCACGCGGTAGGTGATCGCCGTCGTTTTACCGGTTCCTGCGCCTGCCAACATTAAAAGCGGTGAATCACCATGTAGAACGCTTTTTCGTTGGGCGTCATTGAGTTGACTCAGTTCCATCGTATCGCCTTATTCCTTTGATAGCTCTCAGGGTGTTTCATAAAAGCCCCGATCTCGCAACGCCCTAGCTCTCACACCGCGAGACCGCTAGAGTAGTGAGAGGAGCTTGTATGTCTTTTGATTCATCCACCCCAGATGCGGTCGCCCGCAACATTCTTTTACCCGCAGCCGAGCTGGGATTACTCTATCGCCCGATTCACCTACTGGTCGGCAAGCTACCTTGGCGCGAGAGTGTGTCACCCTACACGCGAGACCTGACAATTACGCTGGATCAATTCGTAAGTTCTGCGCCGAGCCTCGGGCTCACGCTCCCGGCCAAACCGAAAGAGATTGATGAGCAAGAGAACTGGTATTATCAGGTTGCTCAAGTTTTCACGCAACAAGCCCCTCAGCGCCTTAAAGAACGTCACCAAGTTGAGCAAACGCTCGGCATTCACCGCTTGGCTGCTTCAAGTTCTCAAAGCTTATGGATAGATTCCAAACGCATAGACTGGTCAGCCACCGACACGCGTATCTCAGATCTGAGTCCAAAACTTACGAACCCGTATCCCGTTTGGTTTATCCTCAACGCCCAAAACTTCGCAGATCCCGAAATCATGCTTCTGCATATCGCACAGAAGCTTGGAGCCAGTCTTCGCTCCTTTACGCTTTGTTCTGCCCTAAGCGAAGTCAACCGTGCGGCGCTTCAAACTCAAAACGGTCAAAGCCTGTTTTATTGGGACCATGAGAGTCCAGAGGATGCAACGGATTACGATAAAGCAGCCCAAACTCTAGCACGCACCATTCTTGGTGAGCGCCCGACCCAAAAGGCTCCAACACCTCAAGCCCGAAACACGGGGCCTATGTTTAGAATTAAAGCTTAAGAAGCCGCTCGCGAGCTGATAATTTTACCAATGGTTTCTTCGGATTCGTCATCGAGATTTACAAACTCAATGCCCATCCCCGGTGCCTGACTTCCAGCAGGGTTTACGTGAACCACGCGGCCCAGACCCTCAATCAAAGTTTCACCTTGTTCCAATTGAAACTGTAGGTAGACCATGGCGCCCAGTGGCTTCGGAGAATCTGTGCGGATAAACATGCCACCCGTGGAAATATTAGACGCATGATCTGTAAGAAAATCGTCCATCGTCTTGAGACGAAACTGAACCAAGAGCTCCAAAGAGAGCCGTTCGTTTATTCGGCGTTCACGACCACCTGTCATCTCGTCAACCTTTCATGCTTTCGCCTAAATACATTAGGAGAAAACAAGCATACGCGGCAATCTGGATAAGGATCTTCATCCTTGCCCATCATTTAAGTGTAACAGAGCTTATTTTCAGCTTCTAGTAAAGTTTAAGCCCGCACATTCCATGGCCTGAGACACAGTCAATGCGCCCGTAAGATCTATAGATGAGGGAGGATTTTTAAGACGGTCTAAATCTCTTGATGGGACAACGCAGCGTTTAAACCCCAAGGCTTCAACTTCAGCGAGACGAACACCCAACTGAGATACGCCTCGTACTTCACCCGAAAGACCAACCTCACCCACCACAACGGTGTCCGAGGGTACCGCCCGGCCACTGACCGTGGATGCTAACGCGAGTAAAACACCAAGGTCTGCTGCTGGTTCACTGACCCGCACACCGCCGGCAACGTTGACGTAAATATCAAAGCCGCTCAGAGCTAGGCCCGCACGCGCTTCTAAAACCGCACAAAGCATCGCCACCCGCTGCTGATCGAAACCGATGGTGGTGCGCCTCGGAGTTCCATAAATCGATGGAGTGGCCAAAGCCTGGACTTCAAGCAAGATGGGCCGAGAACCTTCCAAAGAGGTTACCACCACCGCACCGGGACCATCCGCGCGCTGGCTTAAAAAAAGCTCAGACGGATTGCTTACGGGCCGCAGACCATCGTGCTCCATTTCAAAGACGCCGATCTCTTGCGCCGAACCAAAGCGGTTCTTATGAGCGCGCAGCATTCGGTAAGGACCAGTTCGTTCGCCTTCGAAATAAAGCACCGTATCAACCATGTGCTCCATCACTTTAGGTCCAGCGATCGCACCTTCCTTCGTCACATGCCCCACAACGAAAGTTGTGATGCCCTCGCCTTTCGCCGCTTCCATTAAGTTTTGGGTAACCGCTCGAATCTGTGAAACCGAACCGACAGCACTTTGCACCGTGCTTACGCCTACGGTTTGGATGGAGTCGATGACCATCACATCAGGCTTAAGCTCGCGCCGGGCGTTGTCGAGATATTCCATATGGGTTTCTGCCAGGAGAAAAAGCCCATCGCTTTGCACACCCAAACGGTCGGCTCGCATCTTGATTTGTTGAAGGCTCTCTTCCGCGCTGAGGTACAGAATCTTCAAGCCTTGAGATGCCAAGTTGCCCATCGCTTGCAGCAAGAGCGTAGACTTTCCAATGCCCGGATCTCCGCCCACCAAGGTAAGCGCCCCCTTGACCAAACCGCCGCCTAATACGCGGTCGAGTTCGATAATGCCGGTGGAAGTGCGCGGCGTCTTTGAGACGTCGACATCACCAAGGGCGGTGACCCCTCCGGAGCGCGTGGGTGCAGGCTTGGTTGTCTTTTTAGATTTAGTCGCGACATTTTCTTCAACCAGGGAGCCCCACTCACCGCAATCGGAGCAGCGTCCCATCCACTTGGTTTCTTGATGTCCGCAAGACTGACAGATGAATACCGTTCGAACCTTCATGTCTATGCAATGCCATAAAGGCCTGACAAGTTAAACGGCGTTGAGGTTCGGCAGAGCTAAGTCGCTCTAAGTGTAGGAAAGAGTAGGGAGTTCCTAAGCGAACCAAGAAGCGGGGGCACCAAGGGGTTGGCCACTGAGTAAGAGTTGCATGCACTGGCGTACGCCCTCATGAATTTTAGCTTCGTATTCTTCAACATCATCTAACATATTCTCCATCATACGCAGTGAAGCTTCGCGAAAAAGCTTATCGGTGATGTCGTCGAATACGAGGGGCTTGCCCCATTGCTTTTCAACTTCGAAAAGAAAGCGTGAGCGAAATGCATTCACTCGGCGGTCATCGCCTTCGTTTGCGCTATCCTCGGTCGTCTCTAGATCCACGTCTTGAACATTGGAGAGCATTACAGCCGCAAGGTGAATTCGCTCATGCTCGGAAAGTGCGCTTCCGCAGTTACCATAGAACTCTTCAGAACGTACGCCCATGTTGGCTTCAACGTCATCGAGGCAAATGGTCTGCTTCTCCATGTCTTCAGGTTTCACGCCTTCGGCTTCAAGTTTCGCAATATTCTTTTTAGCCATCACGTTGAAAAACACGACAAGACGAAGGGTTTCCTTTTGATCAGCACTAAGCGGTAATTGAGCGGCTCGGCCGAAAAATTGGTCGATGGTTTCACCTTCTACGTATTCCAGCTCAAGCCCAGTTGCTTCGCTGAAAACATCTGCGGTTCTGCGGTCGACGCATCCGTTGTCTTCACATCCTTTTAATTTAATATTGCCTTCAGCGTCCATCAAACCAAGCTTTGTTAGACCCACTTCAAGCGCTTTACGCTGACCGGGTTCCCACTTGGTGTTGCGGTTCATGATTTTAAGGTGGACAGCTAAGAGCATTTCCGGGTGCTTGTTAAATAGCTCAAGTTCACGTGGTTTAAGAGTCTCGTTAAATAATCGCTGGGCATAATCATTCAGCGTTTCATCAGCCCGTCGAAATTCAAGTTGCCCCGGTTCTACTTTCCGGGTGTCGTCATAAAGCTCCATCAAGATACCGTAGATGGCGCCAATTTGTGGCAACCCTACATGGCTCGCATTGTTTGCAGCTTCTTCGACCCGCATATCAAACACAACGTCGTTGGCCTTCTCAATACCCTGAATACGCTCCTTAGAATCTGGAGCAGATTCTCTTACCACCAACGTCTCGATGGCTTCTGCACGAAACTGAGCACCTTGGCTGATGGCCCGAATCTCATTCCAAACTTGGTTCTTTGGAGACTTAAAGCGATCTGTGGCTTGGCGGACCTGACGGTCGCCTAAAAAGTTTTCAATTTCACGCATCGAAGGCAAATAAATCTCGCGGCTCGCGCCAACATCCACCGTCGTCAAATCGTTGATACGTGCAACTGTCGCCATAATGTCTTGAAGTCTATGCTCGGCTTCTTCTTCGGTGAGACCGTCATCGAGCAAAGCTTCTCGGTAAACGTAAATTGATAAATCGCCTAAGTTGTCATTCCACTCAGTCTGATAACGTCCGCCAGCAACGGGAATGCTGTATAGCTTTTTCTTATCGGTGGTGAGGAGGTCTCGTAATTTACGACCTGCTGAAGGTGGCAGCGGCGGCAGAATTGCCACTTCATCTACAGTGGAACGGCGTGCTTCAACCGCTTCAACTTCTGCGCGCATCCGTGAAAGCAAGCCACCTAAATGTTTGAGCGATGGTAAAGCGATAACACTTGGAGTAGCGCCGTAGCGCGAGGCATCGTTGAGGTACTGCGTTGCCTCGGCCAAACCCTTGAGTGCTTTGGGGTTCTTTACTTTGTAGTGCTGCTTAATGACATCTTCGATACTTTGGCCTGGTTCAACCAAGACAAACTTTGCAGAATGAATGATCTTACGAGATGCGCCGCGCTCAGCCGGGTGCAATTCATAGAAGAGGTCTTTTGCTGCCGGCATGGCCACAATCTTTGGCGGACGCATATCATCGCGCTGTCCGTTGGCCTGAGCAATTCTCGCCACCAAACCTGGGCTTAACTCTGCCCCATAATGCCGCTTTATCACTTCGCCCCAGGTTTCGCCTTCTTGCGGTGCAATGCGTTCGCAATTGTTAAGCACGGGATCTTTAGCCGCAGCTTGTCGCGGGCCTGTGGGACGTCCGTCGCCGGATTCTGTCGAAAGTAGGGACTGTTCAGACGATTCGAGAGTGGAGAGACCTTTGGTTGTAAGCTGAGTTGAGAATGTATCGGCAGCTGGGCCAACCGGAGCCTGAGTCGCCGGTGACGGACCTTGGACCGGACTCGGCGTGCTTACTGGCTTCTGCTTCGAGATCTCTTCGGTCTCGGCCTGTCGCAGTGCCGGAACTTTTAAACTTGGATTTGCTGCACCTGGGCCATCGATCATGGAATTCCCTCAACCATTATTACAACACACTATAGAGCGCGCCTCACGCATCAGATGTGCGATAGAATATGTATCGGCGAGGCGACCGAAATGTTGCGTGATTTTCATTAAAATTCGTAGGCCTGGATCAAACAATGCACGCCTCAAACCCAAAATGACTTAAACTACTGAAATACCTCGGTTTTAATCTAACAATATGCAACTCAACCACGATCAAGGTAGAGCCAAAACGCAGGGGTGCGGACATGGCCAAGATCAATCGGGACCAAATTCACGTCGTAGATTTTGTGGGGGTATAGAAAGAGAGGTTGGTTCTGCCGGCTTTACACCGGCAGATTCAGATCTTTATGCGCCGTCGCCAAGGATACTTGGGTTAAGCTCAACCGTTGCTTCACTTCGAAGGTGGCCGATCCAGTCGCGCAGTACACGCTGACGCTTGCTGGAGACCGCTTGCTTCATGAGGCTCTCTTTACGCTCGTTGAAACCTTCATCAGTAGGCTCTTCACGGGTTACGTATTCAGCCACAAAGTAAGCATTGCCCACTTTGTACGGCGTTGCCACCAAAGGTGCATCTTCGGTAAGTGCAAAGACAGCCTTGTGAAACTCTTCTGAGAAACCAATGCGCGGAATAGAAGTATCAGTTTTACGAATCCATGGGCTTACACGTGCCAGAGGCAATGTCGCTTCAGGATTTTCCCGTGCCTGAGCTTCTGTCTGAGTCAGTTCTTCTAGCGTCTTGCCACCTTGAACAGCATCGATCATCGCTTGCGCGGTAGCCATCGTGGTGGACTGAGCCGCCCGCTCCTTGAGCATAGAAGCTGCAACTTTTTCTTTTACGTCGTCAAAGCCTTGCGTGGTGGACTCTTTGATTTGCTCAACTCGAATCAGGTGAACACCTAAACGTGTCTTAACCGGCATCGCAGTTGTTTCTCCAATTTTCAGTGAGAAAGCAGCATCGGCCACAGTCTTCACAACCTGTGTACGGCTGAAAAATCCCATGTCGCCACCTTTGCCGGCGGTAGACTCATCTTGAGACTCTGTCTTCGCGAGCTCTTCAAACTTCGCACCAGCATCAAGCTTCGTCTTCACTTCAGCCAAGTACTTCATCGCTGCCGCAATTTCTTCGTCAGAAGCATCGCGCTCCAGCTTGCGAAGAATCTGGCGTGCTCTTACCTGCTTTGGTGTTTGGTAAAGAGGAGCATCCTTTGAGAAGCGAGCCTGAACAGCTTCAGCTTCATCTTTTAGGAGTGTCGCAATTTGCTCAGCGCTTGGCTCAGCTTGGTCTTTCGACTTCACATCAAAGCGAACAAAGCTAACCATCACACGGTCATACTCTTTGAAGTAATCTTGCTTAACCTGCGGTTCACTCACTGCGAGGTTGTCAGTGATAACATCAGCAATCTTCTGACCTAAAATCTCACTGCGAACATCTTCTTCGAAACGCCAAACCGGCATTCGGTAATAACGCGTGACGAAAGCTTCGAACTGTTCCCC
The DNA here is from genome assembly GCA_018668695.1 of Deltaproteobacteria bacterium. Lineage (NCBI taxonomy): Bacteria > Pseudomonadati > Myxococcota > Myxococcia > Deltaproteobacteria bacterium. The sequence goes on along the minus strand of JABJBS010000027.1, from coordinate 10,332 downwards.
AGTTACGTTCTCGAGGCCGAAGTTTTCTTTCATGTACTTCAAGAGTTCGTCATCGGAAACACTCAAGCCGCGGCTTGCAGCTTCATGAGCCAAAAGCTTACGGTCAATCAGTCCGTCGAGTACCTGCTTGCGTAAACCGAGACGCTCTAGGAATTCAGGGTCAAGATCTTGCCCGCTGCCTGCGAGTGACTGGCGCATTTGATCAACACGTTGTTGATAAAAGACTGCGAAATCTTGCTGGCGAATTGGATCACCATCGACCAAGGCCGCATAGTCGTCGCTGCTGCCTCCACATGTTGGACCCGCGCTGGGACCGAAGGTGAAGGTAAAAACCAAAATAATAGCACCGAGGATGAAATACATCACAACAGAGCCGCTCTTTTTTCTCATGATATCAAGCATGCGCGCGCATATATCGCGGCTTTGCTAAGTGGGCAAGAGATCTTGGGAAGGATAAATCAGCGATTTCGTCGACTATTTGAAGACAGAGCCCCGAAGATAGCGCATCTCTTCGATGGATTGCTGAATGTCGTGCAACGCGGTGTGCTTTCCATCGTCTGGTTTGATGTATTTAGCGCCGTACCACCAGAGTCCAAGCTCTTTGACGGTTGAAACATCAATATTTCGGTAATGTAAGTAGCCATCGACCTGCGGCATATACTTCACAAGAAAGCGACGATCTTGGCCGATGGTATTGCCGCACAAAGGCGCGGTTCCATAAGCGCAGTGCTTGGTCATCAGCTCCATCATCTGCTTTTCGGCACCAGCCAGAGACAAACGGCTCTGCTCGATTCGAGCCATCAAGCCACTATTCTTATGCATATTAGCCACATAGGGCTCCATACGGCTCAAAACTTCTGGAGGCTGCCAAACAGCTACATTCAGAGGCTTATCAATAACCTTGAGTTCCCGATTCGTGATAATCATGGCAACTTCCACAATCACGCAGGTTTCTGGGCATAGCCCGGTCATTTCTAAATCAACCCAGACTAAATTCGTGTTGCTCTGCGACATATTTCTCTTCCCCTCGAAGATCCGATTAGTTGCAACGGTCATTACACCATTGAGCGGCTAAAGCTCAACTTTGAGTTTCAAGAGGGCCTCTCTTGGACGTTTATTCCGATCATTAAGGAAATCATTCATAAAAATGACCTCTTTCTGAATAAAATTCTGAATCTATCTTCTTGCAAACCACCAAACAGAACGCATATATAAGTTATTGACTCACATATAAATGGCCGGCACGACCGGATGGAGTAAATTATGGCTACAATTGCACTACCAACCCCTCTTCGCCCTTATGCGGGCAAGAATTCTGAAGTCAGCGTCGCAGGCGCAACTGTGGGCGATGCCCTCAGCGATTTGACCTCGCAGTACCCAGATCTTAAACGACATCTATTTGGAGAAGATGGAGAGCTGCGTAGCTTCGTCAATGTTTATCTTAACGATGAAGACATCCGATTTTTGGATAAACGAGCCACGGTACTCGCCTCAAGCGATGCATTGAGCATCATTCCCTCGATTGCAGGAGGCTAAGACGTGAGCGCGTTAACCAATGAAGAGATACAACGCTATTCCAGGCACCTCATTCTTGAAGAGGTCGGCATGGAAGGGCAAACCAAATTAAAAAACAGCTCGGTGCTCTGCGTAGGGACAGGTGGGCTCGGTTCGCCCCTGCTACTTTATTTAGCGGCAGCCGGTGTGGGTCGTATTGGCATCATGGATTTCGATGTTGTTGATGAATCCAATCTTCAGCGCCAGGTCATTCATGGAACCTCTACTGTGGGTAAGCTCAAGGTAGAGTCCGCCAAGGAGCGTATCCTAGATATCAATCCGCATATTCAGGTGGACCTTTATGACGAAGCTCTCACCAGCGAGAACGCGCTTCGTATTTTCGAACCTTACGACGTGGTTGTAGACGGAACCGATAATTTCCCAACCCGCTATCTCGTCAACGACGCCTGCGTGCTTTTAGACAAACCCAACGTGTATGGCTCCATCTTTAAATTCGATGGTCAATGCACAGTGTTTAACTATGAGGGCGGTCCCAATTACCGTGACCTCTATCCGGAGCCGCCGCCACCTGGACTTGTGCCATCGTGCGCAGAGGGAGGCGTCTTGGGAATTCTCCCGGGTGTTGTGGGCTGTATCCAAGCAACGGAAACAATCAAAATCATTTTGGGAACAGGCACCACGTTATCCGGTCGCCTGCTCACCTATGACGCCATGAATATGTCGTTTAAAGAGTTTAAATTGCGCCGAGATCCCGAAGCCAAACCCATCACCGAACTTATCGATTATCAGCAGTTTTGTGGTGTACCGGCCAACGATCATGAAAGCAGCGCAGAAGATGACGGCGGAGTTGTCGATATTGAACCACTCGCACTCAAAGAGCGGCTCAAAACAAATCACCTTCATCTTATCGATGTGCGGGAGCCTCATGAATGGGACATCTGCCATATCGAAGGGGCAACGCTGATACCCTTAGGACAGATTCAAAGCCGTTTGAGTGAAATTCGTGGCAGCGATGAAGTCATCATTTATTGTAAAATGGGAGGTCGCTCGAAAAAGGCCTACAAAATTTTGCAAGACAATGGCTTTGGGACTCTGAAAAATCTACGAGGCGGAATCAGGGCCTGGAGTGAAGAAGTCGATCCTGACTTACCAACCTATTAAGACATTAAAAAAGCGCCTACCCGGCGCTTTTTTTTCACTTACTTGCTCTCGGACTCCAAGGCCTGCGGAACATGCTCATGGGCATGATACGAGCTGCGAACCAGTGGGCCACTCACCACGGATTTGAAGCCGCGTTTGAGCCCCTCTTCTTTAAGCATCTCAAACTCTTCCGGAGTATAAAACCGTGCGATGGGGAGGTGCTTTTTCGTGGGGTTTAAATACTGTCCCATTGTGAGAACATCCACATTCACTTTTCGAAGATCGTCCATCACTTCTAAAATCTCAGGAATCTCTTCACCCATTCCGCAGATGATGCCCGTTTTCGTGGTCATCTGAATTTGCTGCTCAACTCGGTATTTATCGAGTTCATTCAAGAGATCTAAACAACGCTCGTAAATCCCTTTAGAGCGAAGCCGGCGGTAGAGCCGAGGTACTGTTTCCATATTGTGGCTAAACACGTCCACATGGGTATCCAAGACCCGTCTGAGCTGATTCCAATCGCCGTTGTAATCGGGGGTAAGGATCTCAATCTTCGTTTCGGGGCTTCGGCGCTTGATCGCTTCAATGGTTTCTACCCAGTGGCCTGCGCCAAAGTCAGGTAAGTCGTCTCGATCCACACTCGTTAGTACGGCATGAGCGAGCTTCATTTTTTCAACTGCCTCTGCCACGTTCTCAGGCTCTTCTAAATCAAGCCCCGTGGGCTTTGCACTTGTCACAGAGCAATAGCGGCAGGCTCTGGTACAAATTTCACCGAGAATCATAAACGTTGCAGTTCGGTGCTCTCCCCAGCACTCCCAAATATTCGGGCATCGTGCCTCTTCACAAACTGTGTTGAGTTTGAGTCCTTTGAGAAGCGAAGTCACCTCGTCAAAGGTTTCATTCTGGCGCACTTTAACGCGCAGCCAAGGTGGTCGCCGCGCAGCTTCACCTTTCTTGGGAATAGCCGCCCGCTTGCCTATTTGAATCAAGGGCTCAACTGCTTCTGCCATCAACTTACTCCACCGACCTGCTTGCTGCTACCGGTTGCAATATCCTCAGGAACTTGAGGCAACGAGGAAGGTGAAGCTTCTTCAAGCGTTCGACCTAAAACATCACCACAATGATGCGCTAATCTATTTTCCACGTCTACTAAAGAAGGTGCTTGTCCGAGCAACTTCTCTAAGCTCGTTACACCGCGCCCCTGAAGGCCACAAGGTACAATCAAATCAAAACCATCTAAATCTGTGGTTACGTTCAGCGCGAAGCCATGCATCGTTGTCCAACGTGATATTCGTACACCAACGGCAGCCAATTTGTCATTGCCAACCCAAATGCCGCGCATTCCATCTACACGGGCCGCTACAATCCCAAAATCCTTCGCAGTGCGAATCAGGACTTCTTCCAAATTACAGACATATTTTCGAATATCGCGCTCGCCCTCGGCGAGGTGAACAATCGGGTAACCGACAATCTGTCCTGGTGCATGGTAAGTGACGTCACCGCCGCGACCTGAATCAAAGATTTCTACCCCACGACGTGCAAGCTCTGGCTCCGCCGCGAGAACATGCCCGCGGCCGGTGTTTTTTCCAGCCGTAATCACGGGCAAATGCTCGAGCAAGAAAAGCGTATCGTCTTGATGGCCAGCCAAAACATCGGCGTGGCGGCTCTTTTGGAGCTCATGCATGGGCTCGTAACCTACGGTACCCATGCGCTCCACGCGAAGCTTTCGGAGGGGAGAGTCAGCAGTCATACTTAAAGCTCGTTTTCGTCGAACTCCTCGATGCCGGTCTTGATGCGCTTCATAAAATGATCTGCATCCGCACCATCTACAAGACGGTGATCAAAAGACATCGCCATGTATGCACGGGTTCGAATCGCAATCATATCATCAATCACGACAGGACGCTTTTCAACGGCGCCAACGCCAAGGATACCGACTTGCGGCTGGTTGATAACTGGCAAACCAAACATCGGGCCAAAGACACCTGGGTTCGTAATGGTAAAAGTACCATTTTGAACTTCGTCAAAGTTTAACTTCTTGGAGCGAGCTCGCTCAGCCAAATCACCTGCTCGGCGCGTAAGTCCAAGTAGGTTAAGCTCACCGGCATTTTTAATCACAGGAACAATCAAGCCCCAGTCCAGCGCAACCGCCAAACCTAAGTTGATATCACGGTGATAAATCATCTTTTTACCATCAAGGCTGGCATTGAGAACCGGGTGAGCTTTAAGAGCATCTACCGTTGCCTTCAGGATAAAAGAGGTGAACGTAAGGTTCACGCCATGGCGCTCTTGCCATGAGGCCTTGTACTTCTTGCGAAGCGCAGCAACGCGGCTAAAGTCGACTTCCCAAACCGTGGCAACGTGCGGGGATACGTGCTTTGAAACGACCATGTGCTCGGCAATTTTCGAGCGCATATTGGACATATCTTCTACGCGATCACCTTCCATGACTTTACCGCGGTATGCAGCTGGCACTTCAAACTGACCGGCTACAGCGGCGGCGGCTGGAGCGGCGGCAGCTGGGGCAGCGGCAGCCGGAGCAGCAGCAACCGGAGCGGCGGCAGCTGGAGCAGCGGCGGCACCTGAATCGATGAATGAGAGAATATCAGACTTGGTCACGCGGCCACTGGCCCCGGTTCCCGAAATTTGGCCGATATCTATATTATGCTCAGCGGCAATCTTACGAACGACCGGCGAGCTCTTCACCCGGCGTCGTTCCTCGGCGCTCTTTGGCGCGTCACTTGCCGGCGCAGCAGCCGCGGCTTCTGGCTCTGCTTCAGCTGGCGCAGCAGCAGGCGCTGCGGCAGGAGCGGAAGTGCCTACGGACTCACCCGCTGCACCGATGACGGCTACAACTGTTCCAACTTCAACCGTTGCTCCGGCTTCTACTTTAATTTCAAGCAGTGTGCCTTCAACGGGGGAAGGGATCTCAGCGTCCACTTTATCGGTCGACATCTCGAAAAGCGCTTCATCACGCTCAACGGTGTCACCTACGTTTTTTAGCCATGTAGTAATGGTGCCTTCAGCGATGGATTCACCCATCTGCGGCATAACAACATCTTGAGCCATAACCGGCCTCCTTTGCGTCCAAATTCGCGAAGCCCCTCTATCAACTTCCAAGTCAAAGCCCAATAGAAGAATACAAACAAAGAGATGGCGTGAAGCGTCAAACGCGCGTGGGCCAAGAGACCGAAAACCATTCGGTTAGGCATCATCCCGATACATTCCCGAGTCCCAGGAAACGTCCCCAAAAAAAATTAGCTATTTAATAACAAGGCATTACATGGATCACCCTGCGAAGACTCAACACATCCTTGCGCCGCGACTTATTGATTAATCAACAAATTCAACAATAAATTTTTGACGCACCGCATATTCCGGTTACACTTTAACTATGAGGCGATGGTATGAGAAGGCGGGTTTGGTTTGGTGTGTGGGCGTAGCTCTACTTACGGCGTGTGGGCCTGGCTTGGTTGAAGAGCCAAACGGGCAAAGTCCACCTGGAGCCGAAGATCCACAGTGTTTAAACTGCAACCAAAACGAAGAAGAAGAGGAAGAGCAAGAGCTCGAGGAAAGCGTGGCAGTCCGTGCATATCCAGAAGAACTTATGTTTTTCGGGGACTTTCATACAGCTTCTGAGATTGAGAGTTCGGTTTTAGTGAAAAACCAGACTCATTCGTCAGTTCTTATCACGGCGGTCTACATTAGCTCCGACACAACGGTCTACGGTTCAGAGGCCAATGAATATTTTCTAACAGACTGGGACAGTGAGACAGATAATCTCTTGATGCCCGGAGAAACCCTAGAAATTGCTGTGCGATTTCAAGCCAGCCATGAACTGCGATCGGGCGGTCTCTTTATTGAAACCACACATGTCGATTTCGGTCTTTTAGATGTCGATTTGGTAGGAAAACTCTTCGTCGACAACTAGCCGAACCGAGATCTGTACTCATTTAAGTGGTTTTTTAGTCTGGGGTCAGTAGGCCTTCGGGCATTCTACGCTGCTGCTTCCAGAAATCGGCGCCCCACCCAACGTGCAATCAGCCGGTGAGCTTCGGGATCAAGCCTCATAAAGGTCAAACTCAGCCCCACACCAACTGGAACATCAATCAAACCAGCTACACGGCAGGTGCAGCAGATAAATTGGTCGGTTTTCGGAAGCCGGAAGCGCACTCTTAGGAGCTGGCCAGGCCACAAGGGCCGTGAAGAGGTAACTTGCATGCCACCCGTACTCAAATCATGAGCAACCATCGGCATTCGACCCGAGCAAACCTCGATTGGAATGGCCGTTTCGATGCGCGGATTTTGTCGTTTTTCCGGAAATGAGTCCATGGAGACAATTGTTGTTCCACACACCTCCAAAAGGCAAAAAATCGGCGGTCCAAATCCACCTCAAAAGATGTATAAATCAGGCCCTTTAAGCGTTTGCTGTAGGCCGCTGACTTGGTTATAAGCCGCCCCATGACTGACACAATTGATCATAAAATCCCGGAGCCCATCGACATCGAAGATGAAATGCGTGCGTCCTATTTAGACTACGCTATGTCCGTAATTATCGGACGAGCTCTACCCGACGTTCGTGATGGTCTTAAGCCAGTTCACCGCCGCGTTCTCTTCGCGATGCATGAGCTAGGTAACCACTACAACCGAGCTTACAAAAAATCTGCCCGTATCGTCGGTGACGTTATTGGTAAGTATCACCCACACGGTGACCAAGCTGCATACGATACTTTGGTACGTATGGCTCAAGACTTTTCGCTGCGCCACATGCTCATCGATGGTCAGGGTAACTTCGGTAGCGTTGACGGCGACTCTGCTGCCGCCATGCGATACACCGAATCGAGAATGTCGAAGCTCGCGAGCGAGATGCTTGCAGACATCGACAAAGAAACTGTCGACTTCGGACCCAACTACGATGATTCACTAGAAGAGCCTTTGGTTCTCCCAACCCGTTTTCCAAACCTATTGGTCAACGGCTCTTCCGGTATCGCCGTTGGTATGGCCACCAACATCGCTCCCCATAACTTGGGTGAAGTCGTCGATGGTGCCATTGCATTGATTCACAACGCCGACATGACCGTTCTCGATTTAATGGAACACATTCCAGGCCCCGACTTTCCAACAGGCGGTATCGTTTACGGAACAGGCGCACTGCGCACTGCTTATGAAACCGGCCGCGGAATTATTCACGTACGCGCTAAAGCAGAAGTTGTAGATAACAAAGGTAAAGACCGTATCGTCGTTCACGAACTGCCTTACCAGGTCAACAAAGCACACCTCGTTGAAAAGGTTGCACACCTCGTACGCGACAAGCGCATCGAAGGCATCAGCGATATTCGTGATGAGTCCGATCGTGACGGAATGCGTGTTGTTATCGAATGTAAGAAAGATGCATTTGGCGAAGTTATTCTCAACCAACTTTACCGCCTAACGTCTCTTCAGACATCATTCGGCTACAACATGCTCGCCATTGTTGATGGCCAGCCACGTGTTCTTTCACTCAAAGACATGCTGCGCTACTTCATCGACCACAGACGTGATGTTGTAACCCGTAGATGTCAATTTGAACTTCGCGAAGCGCGAAAGCGTTTCAACACTGTATTTGGTTTACTTGCTGCCATCGATTCGATTGACCGAATCGTTGAAATCATTCGTGCCGCCAAAGATCAGCCTGAAGCCAAAGCCAACATCATGGCTGAGAAGCTCCCAATGAGCCCTGCGTTCACTGAGCTATGCGAGCGATTGCTGACCTTCGACTACGAAACTGGCAAAGAAGCTATGGCCAGCGGTCACGTCACGCTCAATGAGCGCCAGGCACAGGCCATTTTAGATATGCGCCTTGCACGCCTTACAGGTCTTGAACGCGACAAGCTTGCCAACGAAGCCGAAGAGCTTCGTGACATCATCGAGCGTCTCGTCTCTATCTTAAGCTCTGATGAGCTTTTGATGCAGGTTATCGAAGGCGAACTGGTTGCTGTTAAGGAAGAGTACCAAAACCCACGCCGTACAGAACTCGTTCTTCATGGACGAGAGATTTCGGCTGAAGACTTGGTCGCTGATGAGCCATGTGTTGTGACCGTTAGTCACGCAGGTTATGTGAAGCGTGTTCCGCTTGATGTTTACCAAGCTCAAAACCGAGGGGGCCGAGGTAAAACAGCAGCAACCACACGCTCAGAAGACTTTGTAGAAAATATCTACGTTGCTTCCACTCATAGCTACGTTTTGATTTTCACAGACCAAGGTAAGGTCTACTGGCTCAAGGTCCACGAGATTCCTACCGGAAGTCGTACAAGCCGCGGCAAGCCCATCGTCAACCTCATTAAGATTGATAAGGGTGAGAAAATCTCAGCCATTTTGCCAGTTCGCGAATTTGAAGAAGGTCACTACCTGATGTTTGCTACCAAGCTTGGCTACATCAAAAAGACCGACATGATGTCGTTTGCGAAGCCTCGCTCCAATGGTCTGATTGCTCTCACCATCGATGAAGAAGATACGCTTATCAACGTGGTTCGCACCACCGGTGAAAGCGATATTCTTGTGGGCACCCGAATGGGTATGGCTATTCGCTTTGGTGAAGATGACGTTAGACCGATGGGCCGAACAGCTCGCGGAGTACGTGCCATCAAACTGAAAAAAGAAGGCGATGCTGTTGTAGGCATGGTGGTTCCGAATGAGGAAGCACCTGATGTTTTAACCATTTGCGACAATGGTTACGGTAAACGAACCCATATGGACGAGTACCGAAAGCAAGGCCGCAGTGGTTCAGGTATCATCAGCTTGAAGATCTCAGAACGGACCGGGCTTGTTTCCGGCGTCGTTGGAGTAAGCGATAAAGATGACATCATGGTCATCACCAGTGGCGGGGTTATGATTCGCACATCCGTGGATCAGATTTCTCAACTGGGTCGTTCGACCCAAGGTGTACGGATCATCAACATCGATGAAGGCGGCAACGTCGCAAGTATTGCCCGCATCGTTGAGCCCGAAGAAGAAGAAATTGCAGAAGGTGACGAAGCGGCTACGGAAACAACCGACGCCCCTGAAGCAACGGATGCTCCTGAAGAGGCCGTAACGGAGCCCGAAGAGTCCTAAGACTCAAGGCCCACCATGAAGCATTCATTTCGAGTATTGCCTGCACTTATGCTCTTCATCTTCTCGATGAACGGCATAAGCTGCACGGCAGATCCTCTCTCGGGGCTCGAGAATGCAAACGACCTCCTCTACAACAAGAATTACCTCCAAGCAGAGCAGATGTACCGCAAGATTTTTAAGCGGCTACAACACAAAAGCGAGCTCAAGGAATATGAAGAAACCCAGAGGCTGATGATTCTAGAGCGGCTGGGGAGAATCAACGTTCTCTATCTTCGCGACTACAAACAAGCCGTTAACGATTACAGCGTACTTCTCGACCATTACCCAAAAACCGATGAAGCTCGCTCCGCCCACATTCATATGGCGGACGTTTACCGCTACAAACTCGGTGAACCTGAAGAGGGAATCGATCAACTTCAGCTTTTGATATCTAAATTCCCGGGGCACACCGACGCCCGTAGAGCCCAACTCGAAGTTATACGTATTTATTTAGAGCTAAAAAACTTTGATCAGGCGCGTATGGAAAGTGCCTTACTGCAAAAAAACTGGCCCGAGAGTGCTGAAAGTAAGCAAGCTCAGCTACTT